>DASRMO010000185.1:0-6863 GCA_035647895.1 Clostridia bacterium | reverse complement strand
GAATTATATTATGGAGGGCAACCATTGTATTATTATATATTTTCTATTGAATAGGGAAAATATTCGAAACTGTTTTCTCCTGAAATATTCGATGGATTTTAGTTTATTTACCGGTTTTTAAATTCCTCTGTTATAATAAGGGCAAAGGGATATTTGGAGTGTTAATAAATGGGCGAATTAAAACAAGATATTCAATATATCAAGGGGGTTGGACCTAAAAAGTCTTATCTTCTAAAACGGCTTAACATCAATACTGTTGAGGACATAGTGTGGCATGTGCCCAGGGGCTATGACGATAGAAGAAATATAAAGAAAATTGTTGATTTGAAGTTAGGTGAAAAAGCAACCTTTTATGGGGAAATATCCGGGGGAATAAGCATATCGCGGCCCAGAAAAAATTTGTTCTTAATCAAGTTTTATATTGAAGATGAAACCGGAAATATTGAGATCATATTCTTTAATAGAACATATTTAAAAAAAATATTGGCCCCGGGGCAGAGGGTAATGGTAAACGGTGAAATAAAAAAAGGCTTCAGGGGATTGCAAGTAGTCAATCCCATCATAGAAAAATCGGATATATACAATAATAATAGGCAAGGTATAGTTCCAATATATTCGTCAACTGATGGCTTGAGTCAAAAAGAGCTCATTTCAATACAAAAAAGAGCGCTTCAAATAGTCAATAGTTTCCTAGTGGAATATCTACCGGAAAATATTATACGGGATAATAGGCTTTGCAGTATTAAGTTTGCTCTACAGAATATACATTTTCCAATTTCTGTACAGGCACTTAAAATAGCAAAATATAGATTGGTATTTGAGGAATTTTTTCTTTTACAGTTAGGGCTGCTAGATATAAAAAGAAGAGTACTGCAAGATAAAAAGGGAATACCCCTCAGAAACACCGATAGAATAAATGAATTTGTTAAAACATTACCATTTACATTGACCGAGGCTCAAAAGAGGGTTTTTGAGGAGATATCCTTGGACTTAGAAAAAGATATACCGATGAATAGACTGGTGCAGGGAGATGTAGGCTCGGGCAAAACAATTGTAGCTGTGATGTCCCTATTAAAAACGGTGATGAGTGGATATCAGGGCGGGTTTATGGCCCCAACCGAAATATTGGCGGAACAGCACTATTTGTCTATAAAGGAGTTACTTGAACCGCTTGGGGTCAGGACGGGGCTTTTAACAGGAAGCCTGTCTAAGAACGAAAAAAGCAGGATATTGGAAGGAATAGAATCAGGGGAAATTGATGTAATAGTAGGTACCCATGCACTCATTCAGGAAGGTGTAAATTTTCATAATTTGGCCTTGGTAATTACGGATGAGCAGCACAGATTTGGAGTAAGGCAAAGAGCCGTGTTCGTCAATAAAGGGAAAAATCCCCATGTCTTGGTTATGACGGCAACCCCGATTCCCAGAACCTTGGCATTGATTTTATATGGTGATTTGGATATATCGGTTATAGATCAATTACCGCCGGGCAGAATGAATATAAAAACATATGCTCGTATTTCTGCCCAAAGGGACAGCATTTATAATTTTGTAAAAAAGCAATTGGACAAAGGGAGACAGGCCTATGTAGTCTGTCCGTTGATAGAAGAATCGGAATATATGGATGTTCAGCCGGCCATAGAAATTGCCGATGAACTATCTACGGAACTATTGAAGGGTTATAATGTTGCACTCCTTCATGGGAGGATGCCGGCTAAGGAAAAGGAAAAAACAATGGAGATGTTTAAAAAAGGCGATATAGATATTTTGGTCTCAACCACTGTCGTAGAAGTTGGTGTAGACATTCCCAATGCAACTATTATGGTGGTGGAAAGCGCCGAACGTTTTGGGCTGACCCAGCTTCATCAGCTCAGGGGAAGGGTAGGCAGGGGGGATCATCAATCATATTGTATTCTAATAAATAATAGCAGATCGGAAATTTCCAAGCAACGTATGGACATAATGCAGTATACCACAGACGGATTTATTATATCCGAAAAAGATTTACAGCTCAGAGGGCCCGGCGAATTTTTTGGTACCAGGCAACATGGTTTGCCGGAACTTAAAGTGGCTAATTTGTTCAGGCATGTATCCGTATTGAAAACAGTACAAAAAGAAGTAGAAAAAATGATGATAACAGATCCGTATCTGAGTTTAAATGATTATCCGTTGCTCAGGAAAAAATTAGAACAGAAATTTTGTTTTAAAGAAGGGGACTTGCCTTCTATGACTTAACTCGTATTAGGGGTTGAAAGTTGAAAAAAATTGAGGCATTAAAATAAAAAATATTTTGTTTAAAAACAGGGAATATGCTAAAATAATTGTATATTTAAATTTATTTGTTGTATCGATAAGCAAAGGGTCAAATGTTCAAAAAAATGGTTTATATAGTGGGCTTAAGCCGGGAGGAATCAATCTATATGAGGGTTATTTCAGGGAAAGCAAGGGGTCATACGTTAAAAGCTCCCAAAGGTTTGAATATGAGGCCAACCGCCGATAGGGTAAAGGAATCCGTATTTAATATTATCAAGGAAAAATTATACAACAGTATTGTAATAGATTTATTTGCAGGGAGCGGTAGTTTAGGTATAGAAGCATTATCGAGGGATGCCCATAAGGCCTATTTTATAGATAACAACAGAAATAGTATTCGATTAATCAGGCAAAATCTTGAGAAGACCGGTTTAATTAATAATTCCGAAATAGTTCATATGGATGCATTAAATGCCATAGTAAGGTTGAGTGAACACAGTGTAAAAGCAAATATTATATTTCTGGATCCGCCATATTTAAAGGAATTTATAGAACCTACCATAGAAACAATCTTTTTTTATAATATATTACAACCGGACGGTATAATAATCGTTGAACATGATATAAAAGACAGGGTTCCGGATAGTGTACATGAGTTAAAAAAATATAGGACTAATAGATATGGAGATATAGCTATTTCGTTTTATCGACTGGAGGAGAATTAGATGAAAGTAGTAATCTATCCCGGGAGTTTTGATCCCATCACTAACGGACATTTAGATATAATTAAAAGAGTATCTAAAATGTGTGAACATTTAATTATATCTATAATATATAATCCAAATAAAAGCCCTTTATTTACTTTGGAGGAAAGAGCCAGGCAAGTTAAGGGTGCTGTAGAAGATTATCCTAATGTAACAGTAGAGACCTTTACAGGATTATTGGCAGAATATGCAAAACGAAAGAATGCTGTAAGTATTGTTAAAGGGTTAAGGGCAATATCGGATTTTGAATATGAATTTCAGATGGCATTGATGAACAGAAAACTATGTCCCGATATTGAGACAATATTTTTAATGACCAGCAATGAATATTCTTATTTAAGTTCGAGCATAGTCAAAGAGGTTGCCAGATTTGGCGGATGTATAAAAGGGCTGGTACCCGAAAACGTTCGCAAAGAAGTAATCAATAAATTTTCAAATTAGCCCTATGGCTATATAATAAGGGGGATTATGTGATGAATGTATTAAAACTTCTTGAGGAATTGGAAGATATAATTGAGAATTGTTCATCTATACCTTTTGCGCAAAAAGTACTGGTTGATAAAAGAGAAATATTAGAGATCATCAAAGATATTAGAATTTATCTTCCGGATGAGATTAAGCAGGCCCAATGGGTCAATGAGGAAAGACAGCGTATATTGGCTGAGGCCCAGCAAGAAGCGGATACGATTTCAGAAGAAGCAAATAAACATATCTTGTCAATGATTGAACAGAGCGAAATCACTAAGTTAGCTAATGAACAAGCAGAGGAGATAATCACACTGGCGCAGAATAATGCTAAGGAAATGCGGTTAGGTGCAAAAGATTATGCGGATAGTTTGCTAGAATCCGTTGAATTAGATCTGACAGATCTGATCGGTACTGTCAGGGAAAATAGGGATGAATTAAAAGGTATTAAATAAAGTGTCAATTCACTCTTTTTCTACAAACAATATAATTATATATTTTTAATAGAAATGCAATTATCAAGGATAAAAAAAGCAAACCTATTAAAACTGCGATAAATAGTTCGACTGATAATTTACAGTTTAATAAAAACTTTTTATAGGGATCCATTGATTGATATGTATTGTATACGGGAAATGATATAAGGAAATAATTGCTGAATATTGGAAAAAGCATATACGCTATCAGTGATGATAATAATCCATGCAGGGCCTTGGAAATTACATATATATGAGATTTTACACCACTACCTTCCAGTATGCTGGTAACCTGTGCATGTATGGAAAATCCGCTCCATCCTATTATAAAACTGACAATGGCAATTTTATAGGGCAAATCAATACCTACATTGTCAATAATAGATTTTGTTCCCATGGTTATTTCAAAAAGTCCTGTAACCAAGGAGTGAACGATTGTTGGGGATATTTTAAAAGGAAATAACGCAATTATGACAGAGGTGATTAAATCTACTATTCCCAGAAGTTTCAGCATACGGATGATGACGGCAAAGAGGGTTATAAAACCGCCCACCATCAATATAGTATTTAATGAATCCCTGACAGCATTGCCTAAAATAATTCCTATGGGGGGATTTTGGTTGTTGCCCATGTTTATTTTAGAAAAGGCCCCTTTGATTGAATTTTCTTTTTGCCTGACGGATTTACTATCCCGAGATGATTTTTTATAATGCCCGAATATTATGCCAACTATTATAGCGCCTAAATAGTGAGCAATTGCGATGAGGGCCCCCAATTCCGGTGACTTAAACATGCCTACGGCCACTGAACCGATCATAAACAGGGGTCCGGAAGTGCTGCAAAATGATATCAATCTCTGGGCTTCGATCTCGGTTAAAATTTTATCCGCTCTAAATTTAGAAACAATTTTAGCCCCAACAGGGTATCCCGATGTGACGCTCATAACAAAAGCAAAAGAGCCCTCCCCGGGAACATTAAAAACAGGCCTCATTATCGGCTCCAATATTGTACCTATAAATTTGACGATACCGAGGTTAATCAATAGTTCCGAGCCGATAAAGAATGGAAATAATGCGGGAATTACTAATGTTGCCCATACAACGAGCCCTTTATAAGCCGCATCTACGGATTCCGCCGGATATATCATAATTGTAACTACTAACAGAAGCACGGTCAGTATGATTAAATAATTAGAAAAGGCCTTATATAACCCGTAATTTATAAATTTTCGAAAACATATTGCGATGAAAATAAATATTAGTGCAAATCCGGCAAACAGAATAACATTTAAGAACATAATATTTCTCCTTAATGAAAATATATTTGTTTAATAAAAATACAATGAAATTACATTTGCAGAATATGATTATAACTCCCGGCGAATCGCCTGTCCGGCAAACAGCCGGGAAATGAGTTGTAGGAGTTATTCATATTCGAAACCGTAATTGAATGTATTTTTTATTAAACCCCGGTTAGTCAACAAGCACTATAGCAGACATATATTAAATATATTTTATAAGGTGGAGTGTTATTCATATTGTAGCAAATAACAATTTAAATATTTTCATAATAAGGACTTGTGGTATAGTCCAGGGGTGCTTTGACGGGTATTTTATTTTTAAAAGCCAGGGAATATATGTTTGTTGCACGAATATCGATATCCAGCATTTTACGCGCAGCCTCATTTTGCGGGCGATAATGTTTTAAATTAGATATTATGGGGATAGAGGAAGAATTTTTTAAGACCCTGAGTATCTCCCGGCCCTTTGTGTTAAAAGCCAATATACGGGCATACCGGGGACCGCCGTTTTTATTACAATAAAAGATATCGTTTTTGTCTATATTTAATAAAACATGTGTTAAAATTCTCTGCAATCTTGTCAATGTATAACGTTTGCTTTTAATACAGTCATAGAGTTCCGGCAAGGTGTTCACTTTGATTGAACATCGGAAGATTTTATTTTCCAATCCTTCTGCGACATCGAAAACATTTTTTATATCGTCTAAATTGCTCCTTCTCAATATAGTGAGTATGGATTTTTCAAAATTCTTATTGGAAATAGGGGCAAATCCGGCATTTATGTTGGATAATAAAATATCAAATGTGAAATTTGGAATAACGTGATCAATATCCGATAAAGGTTTGTTACTTAATATATGATTCCTTATAGCGGTTGCACTTGCAACAGTGTCCGTAGGGATTTTTTTGTTGCCGTAAGGGGCGGATTTTCTGCCGATTGTAATGGGAATAATTGAACTATCGAGACGTTTAATTGCCTTGAGGTATTCTATGCCTAAGATATTATTAGGGTTTTTGATAGTATTATTTATTAAAATTAATTTATCAATTTTATAATGTTCTATTTTTTCAAGGTATTTGATTATGGCCTTAGAACGGGCGATGGGAAATGCAAAACCCGAATTGACATAATTCTTCAATATTATTGAAAATTGAGACGGAGGGTCAACCAATATATCTGCAATTTTTGAAAGTAAATTTAAATCTCCCGCTTCGCTGCCGAAACTGACACAGTTAACAGCTTTTAAACTATCGAGCAAGCTGATAGCCCCATAGGCAAAAATTTCCGCTGTTGAGCAGGCATAGAGGGCGGGGAGTTCAATCACCAGGTCTACACCGGATTTTACAGCCATTTTTGCACGCTCCCATTTATGAATAATTGCGGGTTCACCCCTTTGGACAAAGTTGCCGCTCATTATTGCTATGGTATGTGTGGCACCGGTGATTTTTTTAGACGTATTCAGGTGATATAAATGTCCATTGTGAAAAGGGTTGTATTCTGTAATCAGGCCTAAAATTTTCATAATACCTCCAAAAAAAGTTTTCTTAATAAACATTTTAATATATATAACCCAATTTGATAAGCCTTAAATTCAGATATATTTC
>DASRMO010000184.1:0-4914 GCA_035647895.1 Clostridia bacterium | reverse complement strand
CAGGGCCGATATGGATGCCGCATTTTGTAGAGCAGATCTTGTAACCTTGGTCGGATCGACAATGCCTGCTTCTATCATATTCACATATTCTCCCTTTAAGACATCAAATCCTGTCCCTTTTTCGGAGTTCATAACTTTATTTACAACAACTGATCCTTCTAAACCTGCATTTTCTGCAATTTGTCTCAATGGTTCCTCAAGTGCTCTTCTGACGATTTTAACACCTGTATTTTCATCGCTGTCGGTAGTTTCAAGCAGGGCCTCTACCGCCGGTATTACACTGATTAAGGATGCACCGCCGCCGCTTATTATACCTTCTTCAACTGCTGCTCTGGTAGCATTGAGCGCATCTTCAATTCTCAATTTACTCTCTTTCAGCTCTGTCTCTGTGGCCGCACCCACTTCAATAACCGCAACTCCGCCTGAAAGCCTTGCCAATCTCTCTTGCAGCTTCTCTTTGTCAAAATCAGAAGTTGTGTCTTCTATCTGTCTTCTGATTTGATTGATTCTATCTGCTATCAACATTGAATCCCCGCCGCCTTCAACTATAGTCGTGTTCTCTTTATCAACCTTGATAATTCTAGCGGAACCCAATAAATCCAACGTGGCGGATTTCAATTCATATCCTAATTCTTCAGAAATAACCGTGGCTCCCGTCAATATGGCGATGTCCTCAAGCATTGCTTTTCTTCTGTCTCCAAAGCCCGGTGCTTTAACAGCAACACATTCGAATGTTCCTCTCAATTTATTTACCACGAGAGTTGCTAAAGCTTCACCCTCTACATCTTCGGCAATAATCAACAGTCTTCTTCCCTGCTGCACTATCTGTTCAAGTATTGATAATATTTCCTGTACATTATTAATCTTTTTATCGGTTACTAAAATATATGAATCTTCAAACACAGCTTCCATCTTTTCGGTATCCGTTACCATATATGCCGATAAGTAGCCCCTATCAAATTGCATACCTTCCACAACATCTAAGGTGGTACCTGTTGATTTGGATTCTTCCACGGTAATGACTCCATCATTGCCCACTTTATCCATTGCATCTGCAATTAAATTACCGATCTCTTCGTCATTTGCCGAAACCGAACCGACCTGTGCTATAGCCTCCTTGGTTTCTACTTCCTTGGAAATTTTTTTCAATTCTTCTACCGTAGCATTTACCGCCTTTTTAATCCCCTTCTGCAATATCATGGGGTTAGCCCCGGCTGCCACATTTTTGAGCCCTTCTCTGATGATAGCCTGTGCCAATAATATAGCCGTGGTTGTACCGTCTCCTGCCACATCATTAGTCTTTGTAGCTACTTCCTTAACCAACTGGGCTCCCATATTTTCATATGCATCTTCCAGTTCTATTTCCCTTGCAATTGTAACACCGTCATTTGTGATCAGCGGAGAACCGAATTTTTTATCTATTACGATATTCCTTCCCTTTGGCCCTAATGTTACCTTTACAATATCAGCCAGCTTATTAACACCGGTTTCCAGTGAACGGCGGGCATCTTCAGCAAATTTAATCTCTTTAGGCATGACAAAACCTCCCAGTTTTTATTTTCATTGTTCACATTCCGCATATCCTATGTATATGCTTTTTCCCTTACTCCACAATAGCTAAAATATCATTTTGCCTTACAATTGTATATTCTTCGCCGTCAAATTTAACTTCCGTACCGGCATATTTAGAAAAAATCACTCTATCTCCCACATTCACTTCCATAACAATTTCCTTGCCCTCTATTACTCCGCCCGGCCCGACTGCCATAATTTCCGCCAATTGCGGTTGTTCCTGTGCACTACCCGGCAATATAATTCCACTTTTGGTAGTCTCTTCGGCCTCTAATCTTTTAATAACAACTCTGTCTCCCAATGGCTTGATCTTCATTAAACAAACCTCCTTAGAAATTTTTACAATACATAATAAATTATGTTCATTTTAAACTGTAGCTATACAAAATAGGATCTGAATTACCCGCCCATAAAACGAAACATAATTTTTATAATGTGTTTCAACAAAAATTTTACCTTCGAATACCAAAGTAAAACCTTGTCATTTTTAAAAATATATTATTTTTTGCTTATTGTTAGCACTCACCGATATTGAGTGCTAATCATAGCTATATGTTATCTAAAAATTATTTTGCTAGCAAATCTTAATATCGGTCATTATACCGACTTATAGATAAATACATCTTCTTTTCTCTGTTTATCTCTCTATTTCATTAATTTACTATATTTCGGGCACATATTTCTGCCTTAAATTTCAATTTCCGGCTCCTAATTCAGTATGTATAATTGCAATATGTAGTAAAACACAGGTATAAATACGGCAGGCAACATATTCCCCACCCGTATCTTTTTAAACTCCATTATATTAAACGAAATAGCCATGATCAAAAGCCCGCCCACAGCCGACATCTCCCTTATTACACATTCGGTCAAAAAAGGTTTTATAGATGCCGCCGTGATCGTAATCAGGCCTTGATAGATAAAAACAGCTATACCTGAAAATACAACCCCTATGCCCAAGGTAGAAGCAAATATTATTGCAGTCACACCGTCTAAAAGAGATTTAGTAAATAATATTTTATGATTGCCGGTCAAACCGCTCTCCAGGGCACCCATAATTGCCATAGCCCCGATACAGTAAATCAAGCTTGCTGTAACAAAACCTTTTACAATCCCGCCTTCTTCGTTTCCGAACTTATTTTCAAGCCATTCCCCCAAGCCTTCAAGCCTTTCCTCTATTTTGATTGTCTCACCTATTATACTGCCTATAACCACGCTGAAAATCATGAGCAATGTATTATCTGTTTCTAATGCTCCCGACAGGCCTATAATCAATACGCTCAGGCCTATACCCTGCATTATTATTACCTTATACCTCTCCGGAATCCCTCTTTTCAAAAATGTTCCTATAGTACCTCCCGCCGCAATCGCTATAATATTTACAATAGTACCCAGCATATCACCCTATCCCCTCGCTTATTTAATATATAAAAAATTTCATCCCCACACCTGAGCGGATGCAAGGATTATTTCCCTATTTGGTGCTCCCTGGCATAATAAAATAAATATTGCTGTGCATACCCTGCATATTCCCCAAATTTTTGCCTTATAAATTGTTCAATTTTTTCATTAGGTGTGTCCTCATGAAAATAAAAATATTCCATAACTCTTTTTACCCATATATCTACGGGACAAAACTCTACCTTTCCCATAGCAAAGAGCAAAATACAACTTGCCACTTTAGGGCCCACTCCGTTAAATTCGAGCATTGTATCATAACAATCTTCACTGTTTAACTTTTTTAATTGTTCCGAAGAAATGTTTTCATCCACTATCTTTTTGGCGGTTTTTAAAATATATTCGGATCTGTAGCCCACCCTGCAAAATTTTATTTGTTCATCATTTAATCGGCTTACGACCTTGGCACCGGGAAAGCCGTAATAACTTTTGCCCCCATACTGCCCCAGATATGGCCCGAAATTTTCACTCAATAATTCAACAGATCTCTTTATGCGCGGTATGGCATTATTAGCCGAGATGATAAAGGATATCATGGTTTCCCAGGGTTCCTGCCGGAGTATTCTGATTCCATGGCCAAAATCTATGGCTTTTTTCATGACCTCGTCTTCATCTGCCAAATCACGTTTAATCCTGCTGTAATCATTATCTAAATCAAAATATTCAACCCAAATGTTATTAAAGTCTTCCATATTCGTATTATCGAAAATAACTGTATCCCCATACTTGCTCACATTCAATATCCTGTCATATGCGACACCCGTATAACTCCCGTTAATTTCCGGATTCCATCTAAAACACTGCCCGCATTCGAAGGTATGCTCGAGTTCAAAATCCTTAAGCCCTTCTATTATCACCCTATTGTTTTCGCCCGTAATTTTCAATATGCCCACCGTTCCTATCATAATATCGCATCTAAAATTCAAATCCCCGGAAACCTGCCGATATCCGGGGACTATATCGTTGATTATTTAAATTAAACAGAGCATAAAATTATTAATAGCAATCCTCTGCCGAAACATAGGATATAGGTTCATATACGGAATAAGATTCATATACCTGATTTCCCGTGGCTATATCAAAATACAACTCTGTTGTGCTGTCCTTTTCAACAGATCTATAATTATAAGTAACAACCGGCCTATAGTGCGTGAAGAACGATCTAACTACGGATAAGCCGCCATATTCCATGCCGGCAAATTCTTTTTTATATTTTTTTTCTATATCTTCCAAGGCCATTATTAATCCTATATCGGGCACCTCAGTGTTGCTGAAATTGCTGGAATACCTTATAATATCGCCTCCCTTGGAAGATACATTTATATTGATGCAATCACTGACAACTGTGGCATCTCCTGAAATGGGAATAAATTGAAATGCATAAACGGTATTTTTCGAACCTTCATCGGTAATTATTGATACACTGTCTACTACCTCACCATATGTTTCTATTTTGTTCATAAAATTTTTAGCGACATTCAGGGCCTCATTTTGGGGAACAATCCTATCATTATAATTTCCCGTGTGGTCCTCAAAGAGCCTGAGAGAACCGTCAATAGCATCCATCCACACTAAATAGTCCAATTCATCCCCATGATGATAACTTATTTCATAATAATGAACCCCATCTCGAATTTGAACAGACTCGTTTACCTCCCTAAAACCTTGAAAATCTCCGAATATAGGGAATAATTCATCAATCTTTGTCAACACAGAATCTAATTTTATATATCCGGGGTGTTCATTTGGAATTCTGCTATGACGATAAAGTTTAGACACTTCGTCCATATTAACTGCCCATTGATATAATCCGCCATCATTTTTATCATCAATATTTTTAACTTTATCCGTATGTTTTTCGATATTGCCGCACACGGCCAATAA
>DASRMO010000183.1:0-3892 GCA_035647895.1 Clostridia bacterium | reverse complement strand
TCGCCCTCCCATGCATATATGCCGGCGGATATCACTTTGATATCTTTCAATTTATCCTTTCTGCTTGCCAGTATGTGTTTGAAGAGGGCCTCCGCCATGACACTTCTGCATGTATTGCCCGTACATACAAACAAAATAGTTTTCATAAGGCATGCCTCCCTTGATTTACTTGTGCCCTTTGTGGGCGGACACATGGGTCCGCCCCTACTTTTAAAATATACGGGGCCTCCTCTACCGTCTGGAAATCGGATATCGGTTTGCCGACGGGCCCCTACCTTTCCTGATTTATCAATCTGTTGTAGGGGCGAACCTGCGTGTTCGCCCGGCGCCCGGCCGTATGATAACCGTCATTGCAATGGTTCAAAATATAGGTTTTTCGCCCCATATTAAACCTTTATAATATGATCCCCCGATGCCTTTTTTAATCTGTCCATTATGACTTGTCCGATTTCCATATCATCCACAGATTCGCACAGGATGATTTCCACGTCCGTTTTATCAAATTCTCTCAATATTTTAAATAAATCAGCAGCGATCGTCTGCGGATTTTTTCTGCTGCCCAAGGATTTGATTGTAATTTCTTCCGCACCTTTTTTGTATCTGTTTTCGGTTTCATCCGTGCAGATTATACCTACTTTTTTGCCATTCTCTTCATATTTCATTCTGAGTTCATTTATTTCAGCAACTATGCTATCCAAATCCCCCTGCACAACAATCATTTCGGCATCAGGTGAATAATGAGCATATTTTGTATTTATGCCGCCGAACTCTTCTTCTGTTTTATTAAAATCTCCCGCAGATGAATTTACAAACACTTTACCCAACACTTTTTCCAGCATTTCACGGGAAATTACACCCGGGCGCAATATGACGGGCACTTCACCCGTAATATCTAAAACTGTGGATTCTACACCGATATTACAATCTCCGCCTACAATTATCGCATCCACTCTGCCCATCAAATCTTCCATGACATGCTCCGCTTTAGTGGGGCTCGGTTTGCCGGAAATGTTCGCACTGGGCGCCGCTATCGGTATCCCCGATTCCTCTATAAGTTTGATAGCGATGGGATGGTCCGGCATTCTTATTGCGATTGTGGAAAGCCCACCGCTTGTTTCATGTGGAACAATATTACTTTTTCTGAAAATAATAGTTAAAGGCCCGGGCCAAAATTTTTCCATCACACCATATGCTTTGTCGGGAATTTCCTTTACCAACGGTAATATGTCCTTTGTTTTAGAAATATGAATTATCAATGGATTGTCGGGGGGCCTGCCCTTTGCCGCAAATATCTTTTTTATAGCCTCCGGATTCAATGCATCGGCCCCCAGGCCATACACTGTTTCCGTAGGAAAAGCAACTATACCGCCCGCCCTCAAAATTTCAGCACATTTTTCTATCGATTTATCATCTATATTTTCAGCATCTATCTTCATAATAATTGTATTTTTCATCTGTTAACACCTTTCAAAGCTTCATTCATTATCTCCCTAGCGATCGGTGCAGCCGCCTCTCCTCCGGTTCTGCCTTCCGACTCCAATATGACTGCAACTGCTATTTGAGGGTCCTCCGCAGGAGCAAACCCTATAAACCAGGAATGATCCATCCCCGTTTCATTTTGGGCGGTACCCGTTTTGCCCGCCACATTTATACCGTGAATACTCGCATTTTTCCCGGTCCCTTCTTTTACAGCCGCAACCATCATATCTGTTATTTCATCGGCAATAGTATCCGAAATTATTTGGGTCCCCTCGCTCTCAGCCAAGGTTACGACCATCCCGTCCGAATTCTTTACCTTTTCTACTATGTATGGAGCCGGCATAATCCCTTTGTTGGCAAATGTAGAGACCACGGCAGCCATATGTATGGGGGTTACCAGCAATTTCCCCTGCCCTATGGCAACTGTCGCCAAATCGACGGGTTTCATATTTTCACCATATGAGTAACGGCTCTCCATTATAGGCATGTCCCCGTTTAATGCTTTGCCCATAAAAAATCTCTTGGACATCTGGGTAACATTTTTACCGCCAAGCGCTACTCCCATTCTTGCAAAATTGGTATTACAAGATACGATTACAGATCGCCTTAAGTCCAAAAATCCATGCGCATTCTTATTGATATCGTTCAAGGTGTATCCATCTATAGTAATAGTGCCCGTACAGTTATAATCAGTGTCTATCTCGGGATTTTCCAATACGGCCGCGGTTATAATGAGTTTATATATAGAACCCGGAGGATACAACCCTGAAAGGCTCCTATTGAGTAAGGGGCTTTTTTCATCTTCCACAAGCCCATCCCATTCTTCCGCCAGATTGCTCGGATTATAATCCGGTTTACTTACCATTGCAAGTACCGCTCCGGTTTTGGGATTCATAGCCACAATAGAGCCCGTTTTTCCCCTCAATAATTGTTCTGCTTTTTTCTGCAAATTATGATCCAATGTAAGTGTCAAATCATGACCTCTGATGGGTTGCCCGATGACAGTTTCTTTAATCCTAGCAACAGTGTTATCACCCGTTAATGATAAGAGATCATTATTATAGTAAAGTTCCACCCCCGTCTTGCCATACTGTTTAGAACTGTATCCTATAACATGGCTGTATAATCCGTCATAATTATACAATCTTTCCATTGTGCCGTCCTCCAATACCTTTGTCTCGGCCAAAACAACACCATTTCGATCGTAAATGGATCCCCTTATGGTTTTATCCTCTATAGCCCACTGTCTCTTGTTATAAGGATTTCTTGCTATGCTTTCCGCCCTGAATATTTGAATATAGGTCAGGTATAATATTATGCTCAAAAATAGAACACTCATAAGTATTATTATATGAACTGTTTTTTTATTGTTTTCCAACCGGGAAAACCTCCCTATATATATTGAAAGTGTAACACATAAATTTCATTTATAATATGTTTTATTTGTTGATTTAGGGCAAACACACGGGTTTGCTCCTTAGGGCGGACACACGGGTCCGCCCCTACTCCTCGAGTGAATACGCAAATCTACCCTCTAGGGCGGACACACAGGTCCGCCCCTACTCCCCGAGTGGATACGCAAATCTACCCTCTGGGGCGGACACACAGGTCCGCCCCTACCTCCCGAGTGAATACGTAAATCTACCCTCTAGGGCGGACACACAGGTCCGCCCCTACTTTCGATGGAGCTGCATGTTTCAAATGTAGATCAGGCCCACCGGCAAGCTGATATCCGACTTCTAGGAAGTAGGGGTGGACCCGTGTGTCCACCCGAAGATATAGACACATAAATCTATGTATCCGCCCATGAATCCCCCCCTGAAATTGCCTGCAATATGCCAAAGGCTATGAAAGCGGAAATAAGGGAACTACCCCCATAACTGATAAAAGGCAAAGTAATCCCCGTGAGCGGTATCAATTTAATAACACCGCCGATTATAATAAAAGTCTGATATCCATATATCAAGGTTATCCCCAATGCAACTATCTTTTTAAAAGTTTCTTTGATAGTCAATGCTATTTTAAAACCCCTATAAATCAATATAAAATATAACAATACCACGGCCATCCCGCCGAACAGACCCATTTCCTCACAGATAGCGGAAAAAATAAAATCCGTATGAACCACCGGAATATAATCGGGATTGCCCAGCCCCAAACCTGTGCCAAAAAAACCTCCTGCGGCGATAGCAAATAAAGACTGGGTAATTTGATATCCCTTTCCGGAAATCTGACTCCATGGATCTATCCATGTGGTTAACCTGACCCTAACATGGGCAAGTGTAAAATAACTTAAAACAAGAATTATTGCCAAGGCACCTATATTACAAAACAACAGCTTATAATCTTTCTCATAAATATAAAATATGCTTATAAACACAACATAAAATAATATGGTCATCTCCAATTCCCT
>DASRMO010000182.1:0-2578 GCA_035647895.1 Clostridia bacterium | reverse complement strand
GAGTTTCCCGTACGGCAGTATGGAAACATATAAATATATTGAAGAAAGAAGGATATAATATAGAAACAGCACCCGGAAAAGGCTATAGACTTTTAGAAATGGAGGATAAACTTCTACCGGGAGAAATAGAAAATATTCTTTTCGATAAAGCTATGGGTAAACAAATCATCTATTTTGACAGCATTGATTCTACCAATAGTTACGCCAAAAAAAAGATTGACCGATTGAAAGAAGGGACTGTTATTTTGGCCGAAAAGCAGACTGCCGGTAGGGGCAGAAGGGGAAGGGAATGGATATCTCCCGACGGGACAGGTATTTGGATGAGTATAGCCTTAAAACCTGATATTCCGCCCAGAGAAGGTATAAAGATGACACAGATAACGGTGGCGGCGGTATGTAAATCCATCAGGGAATTGACAAAATTAGATGCGTTGATTAAATGGCCCAATGATATTGTTATCAACGGAAAGAAAGTATGCGGTATTTTAACGGAAATGGCGGGGGAATTGAACGAGATCAATTATATTGTTATAGGCATCGGTATAAATGTAAATATGAAAGATTTTCCGGATGAGATAAAAAAATACGCTTCCTCATTATTTATAGAAGGCAACAAAAAAATAGATAGAAAGATTCTTTTGATTGATATTCTAAAAAAATTTGAGAATTTGTACGACGCTTATATGGAAAATTTAAATTTAAATGAGACTCTATCCATCGTCAGGAATTATTCTGCCATATTAGGAAAGAATATAAGAATTATACAGGGTAAATCGGTTAAAGCGGCAAGGGCCGTAGGCATTAATGATGACGGGTTATTGTTGGTGGAAACGGAGGACGGCAGCAGAGAACTGATTTCGTCCGGTGAAATTTCCATCAGGGGAGAAAAAGGATATATATAAAACTCTTATGTCTGTCGGGCTATGGGGGAAGACAAGTGAAACGTCCCCGTGTCTTGCCCGTGTCTTGCTGTTAAAATGTTAATAATAGAACAGCCGGCATCATATTTTGAGTCGGACCGGTTCTAAAAAACTATAAAATAATAAATTGTCCGGCATCTTATAAGAGCTGGAACGGAGGTGTTTGAATTGATTCAAGGCATGAAGGTATCAACAAAAAAAATAGCAATTACAGGTATGTTAGGTGCATTTTCGGTGGTGTTGAGCATGACTCCAATCGGATATATACCCATACCCTTTTTTGTGGGCGTTGAAGCAACCACCATGCACATACCGGTTATTATCGGTGCCATTTTGGGAGGCCCGATAGTAGGTACTGTGGTGGGGTTAATATTTGGAGTGAGCAGTTTTTTAAGGGCGGGTACTCCTTTTTTTGCGGATCCCTTAGTATCTATATTTCCCAGGCTTTTTATAGGGGTCATAAGTTACTATTCTTACAAAGCATTTAAATATCCGGTAGTTGCAGCCATCGCGGGTACATTGACCAACACTGTCGGGGTGCTGTCCATGATTTATTTGAGAGGCTATTTACCCCTTGCAGCAGTTGTAGGTGTTGCCGGATTAAATGGGACTGCGGAAGTTATAATTTCTTCAATTATAATCTATATAGTGATGAAGGCATTGAAAAATTACAAAATAGATTAATCGAGAAGGTGAATATATGATTTTAGTTCTTGATGTGGGGAACACCGATATTGTGCTGGGCGTCTATAAGGATAGAAAACTGATAGATTTTTGGAGAATTTCGACGGATAAAAACAAAACTTCCGATGAATATGGAATATTGATTTATCAGTTTTTCCAATATAATAATTTAAATATCAGCGATATTAAAGATGTTGTAATAGCTTCGGTAGTACCTAATATTATGTATTCCTTGGAAACAGCCGTAGAAAAATTATTTAATATAAAGCCTTTAACAGTAGGGCCCGGCATTAAAACAGGTATAAACATAAAATATGATGATCCGACAGAGGTTGGGGCGGACAGGATAGTCAATGCGATCGGCGCCTACGAAAAATATGGCGGTCCGTTAATAATAGTAGACTTTGGTACTGCAACAACATTCTGTGTTATATCGGAGAAAGGCGAATATTTAGGTGGGGCAATTGCGCCCGGAATTAAAATTTCCAGTGATGTATTATTTGAAAAGGCTGCAAAATTACCCAAGGTAGAACTTGTCAGGCCCAGAAATATAATAGGGAAAAATACCGTAAACAGTATGCAGGCAGGTATAATTTACGGTTATATCGGGTTGGTAGAATATATAGTAAAAAGAATGCAGATGGAGATCAAAGGCGGGCCTGCAAAGGTCATCGCTACGGGCGGATTTGTAATTTTCATCATCAACGAGACTTCATGCATAGATGTAGTAGACAGGTTTTTATCCCTGGAGGGATTGAATATCATTTATGAGCGCAATAAGGATGAACGATGCGCGAAGCAGCCGTAAGAGTCGATATCTATGCGCCAAGGGATTTATCCCTTGGCACATTTTGCACAGATCCTTCGCGTTTGCTCAGATACCATAGGATGACAAAAAGTAAGAAAGGTGCTTTTTCACATAGTCTGATGTCCTCCTATGTTTAACTAGTACAATGGTTAAGCCAATATATTAT
>DASRMO010000181.1:0-7743 GCA_035647895.1 Clostridia bacterium | reverse complement strand
ATGGGATACTAATCACAAGGAGCGTGATTATATGTCTGAAAACAAATTTAAACAAAAAAACATAGCCACACCTATTGAAAACCATCAAACCGCAGCATGGGCAGATATAAAAAACTTAAAACAGATATCCGGGGTTTACATCCCAAGTGAAATAGAAGTAAGAAACGCCAAGGAATGGGTTGACAGTAATCAAAAATAAATCTTTAAAAATATAGTCACTATAAGAATTTTTATATCCTTTGTAAACAAACTACGGGTTCAACCAATATAAAGGGGGATTTTAATTATGAAAAAAAGGTTAGTGTTGTTCACCAGTATTTTACTTGTACTGGCAATGATAATTACAGGATGCTTTTCTCCGACTGTTAAAGCAGGGGATGAAAATGCAGGAAGCACCAAAAATAAGATTTTGAGAGCAAATAACGGCAGTGAGCCCGGTTCATTGGATCCGGCATTAGCTCAGGGAACCCATGAATCATGGATTTTAGAAAACGTTTTTGAAGGGCTTATGACTTTTGATGAAAACGGAAAATTAGTCGAAGGTATGACTGAAAGCTATGAAGTGTCCGAGGATGGGACAACATATACTTTTATACTGCGCGATGGAATAACTTGGACAAACGGTGACCCTATTACGGCTGAAGATTTTGAATACTCTTGGAAGAGAGCCTTGGCACCTGAGACTGCCGGCAACCACGCCTCAATACTGTACTATATAAAGGGAGCAGAAGCATATAATGCCGGGGAAGGTTCAGTAGATGATGTTTTAATCACTGCTTTAAATGAAAAAGCTCTTGAAGTAACTTTGGAAACCCCTATTGCATATTTCCTAGAATTGACCGCATTCCATACATATTTCCCGATCAGCAAAAATGTTGCTGAAAAAAATCCGGATTGGGCAAAAAGTCCGGCTACATATGTAAGTAACGGGCCATTTAAATTAGTTGAATGGAAACATAATGACAAAATAATATTAGAAAAAAACAAGGACTATTATAATGCAAAGAAGATTAAATTGGATGGTATTGATTTAGATATTTTAGAGGATCAAAACACTGCCTGGCAAAAATACCAAGGTGGAGAATATGATATTCTGGTAGATGTCCCGGCTTCAGTAATTAATCAACTTAAACAGGAAGGTAATCCGGAATTGAAAATCGGACTGCAAATCGGTACTTATTATTATAATATAAATCCAAATATCAAACCATTTAATAACCCAAAGGTAAGAAAAGGCCTTTCAATGGCTATAAATCGCGAAGCAATCGTCGAGCAAGTAACTCAAGGCGGCCAGCTCCCTGCAGTAGGCATAATACCTCCGGGAATGAAGGATGAAAATGATGATGATTTTAGAAACTCGGTAGGAGATTTAATCAAATATGATACAGAAGAAGCTAAAATACTATTTGACAAAGGTTTATCTGAAGAAGGCATGACTGTTGAAAAATTTAACAATTCAAACTTTGTAATACTTTACAATACCGCAGAATCTCAAAAGAAGATAGCAGAAGCTATTCAGGAAATGTGGAGAGAACTTTTCGGAATTAAAATAGGGCTTGAAAATGTTGACTTCCAAACAAAACTTGAAAGGGAACAATCAGGAGACTATCAAGTTTCAAGATCCGGTTGGATGGTGGATTTTATGGATCCCGTAGCATTTTTAGATTTATGGTGTTCGGATAGTGCATTTAACGATGCTAAATACAGCAATCCTAAATATGATGAATTAATTAAAGAAGCAAAATCCACAAATGACCAAAATGTGCGTATGGGCGCTATGAAAGAAGCGGAAACCATATTGATGGAAGATATGCCGGTAATCCCAATATATTTCTATACTCAACCATATACCGTTAAATCAAATGTAACCGGTATATTCAAAGTTCCGGTTAGGTGCCCAATAATAGCATATGCAGATTTAACTGAGTAAGGAAATAAAATAAACATAAAATCAAGTGGCATAAATAATGCCACTTGATTTTATGTAAACATTATAGAAAAGAGGATAACACATGTCTAAATATATTTTAAAGAGACTGCTCTTGTCTATAATAACTATATGGGCAGTTATAACTATTACATTTGTACTGATGAATGCAATACCGGGCAACCCCTTTGCAAATGAAAACAGAAGAATCCCGGAAAATATATATGAAAACCTAATGAAAAAATATGGGTTGGACAAGCCGAAAAGTGAACAGTATATAACGTATTTAAAAAATATTGCGAAATTTGATTTTGGTGAATCAATGAGGTCAGATACTGAAACAGTAAATGAAATGATCAATAGGGGCTTCCCCGTTTCAGCCACTTTAGGATTTGAAGCCCTTATTATATCCTTGATATTTGGCCCGGCATTAGGAGCTATTGCAGCCTTATATCAGAATAAGGCTCCGGATTATATTTCAATGATAATTTCAATTATAGGGGTTTCTGTCCCCAGTTTTCTCATGGGAACATTCTTAATCCAATTTGTTGCGACAAAATTTGATTGGATACCTATTGGAGGATGGGGGGAGTTCAGACATACTATATTACCGTCAATTACATTGGCAATGATGCCTTTAGCCCAGATATCGAGGCTTATGCGTTCAGGTATGTTGGAAGTTTTAAATCAAGATTATTTAAAAACAGCAAGGTCAAAAGGCCTTGCCGGATCCGTTGTTATTATGAAACATGCGGTCAGAAACGCAATATTGCCGATTATATCAATATTAGGTACTACTATATCAGATCTTTTAACAGGTAGTTTTGTTGTTGAAAAAATATTCGGAATACCGGGTATGGGGATGTTCTTTATTAATTCCGTATTCAACAGGGACTACACATTAATAATGGGGGTAGCAGTGTTTTACGCTATTGTATTAATAATAATGATGCTTTTAGTTGATATAGCATACACATTGGTTGACCCAAGAATCAGGCTTGCTAAGGGGGGCCATTGATATGAGTGTTCTTTCCTTTAAAAGGGATATGTTCGAAAAAGTTTCAAAGGAAAGTCATAAAATTGATCAAATAAAACGCCCCACTATTAAATATTGGGCAGACGTATGGCGTAGGCTAAAGCAGAATAGATTAGCCATGATAGGGCTGATAATTCTTATTATAATGAGTATTATGTCCGTCCTTGGAACCCAAATAAGCGGATATAGTTATTATGAACAGGATTTAACTAAAATAAATCAAACCTCAAGCCGTGATTATTGGTTTGGAACAGATGAATTAGGAAGGGATTTATTTAGCAGGGTATGGTTAGGAACAAGATATTCCTTGACAATCGGAATTTCTGCAGCATTGATAGACTTTTTAGTCGGTGTTATATATGGAGGGATTGCAGGTATGGCATCTCGCAAGGTAGATACTTTCATGATGCGTATGGCGGAAATAATATACAGCATACCCTATATGTTAGTTGTGATACTGTTCTCAGTAATATTTTCGGCTTCCAGATCCGGTACATCAATGTTTATTCTCATATTTGCAATGACTGTTACCGGTTGGGTACCTATGTCTAATCTGGTAAGGGGCCAAGTGCTTCAACTCAAGGAATCCGAGTACTCCCTAGCTGCCGAATCCTTAGGTGCATCAAAGGGATGGATATTAAAAAAACATATTATTCCCAATGCCCTTGGGCCTATTCTTGTAAATATAACTATTACTATTCCAAAAGCAATATTTTCGGAGGCTACATTGAGTTTTATGGGATTAGGGTTACAACCCCCCAGACCAAGCCTGGGAACATTAGCAAATGATGGGCTTGCAGGTATGGCGGTAGGGCTTTACCACCAAATAGCCATTCCGGCAATATTTATTTCCCTATTGATGTTTTCGTTCAATGTACTGGGTGATGGTTTGAGGGATGCCCTGGACCCCAAATTGCGTAAGTAGAAAGAAGTGAAAATATGGGAAAATTGTTAGATGTAAAAGACCTAGCGATATCTTTTCGAACCTTTTTTGGAGAAATTGAAGCGGTACGTGGCATCAGTTTTCATGTAAATAAAGGAGAAACGGTGGCTATAGTAGGAGAATCGGGTTGCGGAAAAAGCGTTACCTCTAATTCCCTGATGCAACTTCTTCGGACGCCGCCCGCATACTACAAAAGAGGGGAGATTTTGTTTCAAGGCGAAGATATAATAAAAAAAAGTGAGAAAGAAATGCAAGATATCCGCGGAAATAAAATTTCCATGATATTTCAAGATCCTATGGCTTCACTAAACCCAACTATGAAAGTAGGAAAACAAATAATCGAAGGAATAGTACAACATCAAGGTTTGAGCAGGAACAAGGCAAGAAAAAGAGCCATAGAAATGTTAGAATCAGTATCGGTACCGCAGTCTGACAAAAGAATTGGCCAATATCCTCATGAACTTTCAATCGGTATGTGCCAAAGGGTTATGATTGCAATCTCAATGGTATCAAATCCGAAACTATTAATTGCGGATGAGCCTACTACGGCACTTGATGTAACAGTTCAAGCCCAGATACTGGATATTATGAAGGACATTCAAAAAAAATCCCAAACCTCTATTATTTTGATTACTCATGATTTAGGCATAGTTGCCGATATGAGTGATAGGGTTATAGTCATGTACGCCGGCAAATTTATGGAGGAAGGAAATGTAATGGAAATTTTCAATAATCCGACACACCCCTACACAAGGAAATTACTTGGCAGTGTTCCCAGGTTGGATATGAACAAATCTGAATCACTACATTCAATTGAAGGTTCTCCGCCGGATTTATATAAACCCCCTACAGGCTGCCCTTTCTTTGATAGATGTGATGAGGCGATGTATATATGCAAAGACAATATGCCGGAAAGGGATTATCATTCGGACACTCATTATAGTTGTTGTTGGCTAAATTACCCGATGGCAAAAGATGCGGCCGAAGGGGGTAAAATCTGATGAAAAAACCTTTGGTTTCAATAAGAAATCTAAAAAAATATTTTGATGTTGGATGGAAAAAAACCTTAAAGGCTGTAGACGGCATAAGTTTTGACATATATCCCGGAGAGACCTTCGGTTTGGTTGGAGAATCAGGTTGCGGTAAATCTACGGCAGGAAAAACAATAATTAGATTGTACGAACCAACTGACGGCACGACCACATTTAACGGCAAAAATATATATGATTTACCCCGAAATGAAATGCAAAAAATCAGAAGAGATATCCAAATGATTTTTCAGGACCCATATACTTCATTAGATCCTAGAATGCCCATACAGGACATTATTGCGGAACCCTTAGATATTCATAATATATATAGCAATCCGAATCAACGCCGCAAGAGAGTAATCGAATTGTTAAACCTCGTTGGATTAGGTGAGGAACACATTAACCGTTTCCCGCACGAATTCTCGGGAGGACAACGTCAAAGAATTGGAATTGCAAGAGCACTTGCATTAAATCCAAAATTCATAATCTGTGATGAACCTATATCCGCATTAGACGTATCAATTCAGGCACAGATTATTAATCTTCTCAAAAACCTACAAAAAGGCATGGGGCTTACCTATTTATTTATAGCCCATGATTTATCTATGGTTAGATATATATCCGAAAGAATCGGTGTGATGTATCTCGGGCATATAATAGAATTAGCCGACTCGGAAGATTTGTATGCTGATCCGATTCACCCATATACTCAAGCCCTGCTTTCTGCCATACCTGTTCCTGATCCTCAAAAGCAAAGGGATAGACATAGGATAATACTTAGGGGAGATACATCAAGTCCTATAAATCCAAGAGAAAATTGCAAATTTGAAAGCAGATGTCCCTACGTCTCGGATATCTGCAAAAAAAAAGAACCAAGGTTTAAAGAGGTTAAGAATAATCATTTTGTGGCTTGCCATAGAGCAAATGAAATTACAGACGGTACATTAAATAAATCCCGGGATCCTTATTGAATATTCGGGGACATATATGCCTTTTTATGCACAACCATTTCTTCTTGGAAAAATTGAAAGGCCCCTAACATGAGGAATATATCTCCTATGCTCAATATCTTCGGCAGGGGATATGGTTTTGGAATTAAAATAATATCAGCCAAATAAATAAATTTTGTATTTTTACCTGCGGCCTCATGTTTGATATCAAATTCCCCTTGAGGCAACTGAACATCAACACTGATCTCATCTCTTATTCCCTCTATTCCGTTAAGAAACACGGGCATCTTCCCATCGTTACCGGCTATTACTATGAGGTTTAGAACCAGGCCTATAAAAAGCATCTTCATATAATTTTTTTTAATATTGAGTATTACCGCTACTATCATAAGAAAAAATGTAAATACGATTATATATACGGAATACCCCTCAAGGATTTTATTTGCCAATGCAATATCCGTCTTCTTGCCTATTGATAACAAACCTTGAATCAAAGCAGCTACTAAAAATAGATACCACCCCTTGATACAAACATTTTCTAAATTCCTTAAATGTCCTCCCCTTAGCCTAGCTACTATTATAGATAGAACTGCCGGTTCTAAAAACATATCTATACTCCTTTGGATTTTATGATTTCAATAAATTTTTCCGAAAGAACAGGGTGAAATTGTGTACCTGCATTTTGCTCTATCTCTTCAATCGCCTCTTTCTGAGTTAAAGCCCTTCTATATGGCCTATCAGTAGTCATGGCATCGTACGAATCCGCAATTGCAAGGATGCAAGCTTCTATGGGGATTTGATCCCCTTTTAGGCCATCAGGATATCCATTGCCGTCATATCTTTCGTGATGATGCTTAATTATCCCCGTGATATTTCTTAGAAAATCCACATTGCGGATTATATCGGCACCAATAGCCGGGTGCTCCATAACCTGTTGATATTCTTCTTGGGTCAATTTGGCAGCTTTATTCAATATTTGATCGTTTATGCCAATTTTGCCTATATCATGAAGAGCAGCAGCAATTTTTATATCTTGAATTTTCCCGAATGATAGGTCAGATGCTTCCGCTAATTCCACGGCATACTTCTCTACCCTGTTAGAATGCCCGCTGGTAAATGGGTCCTTTGCCTCAAGTGATTTACTCAGTGCCTGTATGGTAGACAGGTATACATTCCTCATATCTACATAAAGCCTAAATGAATACCTTGCTAAAAGTAATGGGCCCAAAAACAATAAAACAGCCCCATAACCATAGTCTATATATGCAAGGGCAATTATGATCCCCATAGTCCCGACGGCAATTGAACTTGAAAATGTTCCCTTGATACTTTCCAGCCAAACCCTAACAAATTTTTGTGAATTCAGAGCAGATAAAAAACCTGAAATAATAATTGTATTTAAAAGCATGCCCGCCAAAAGTATGAAAAGAGTTGGAAATAATGAAAACCTACTAATCCCACCCCCTATTTGCAAATAGATTAAAGAAATTAATGATGTTATTATTATACTCTGTGATATATTAAAAATTGTCTTATAAGCAGGCAGATTTAAGGTATGTATATAACCTTTTCCCGGTACTTTTGGAACCCTGAACAATAGCCCAAGTGCAGATGAAGTAGTAGCTAATATAGGGCCACCGATAATAACGGTTGCAATATTGATTGCATACCCAACGGATACCCCGATAGTATTTTTAGGCATGGGAATCAACAATGATTCTACAACTATAGACAGAACAGACCAAAATATTAATAATTTAAACTCCGGAATATTAAAATTAAAAAGCGAATATATATATAAAGTTGCTGCGATTATTGCTATAAACCCTAAATAAATTTTTGCCTTAGTATTCAGA
>DASRMO010000180.1:0-2476 GCA_035647895.1 Clostridia bacterium | reverse complement strand
AGATAAATAGATAATATTAGGCAAACATTTAATAAAAAATACACACGATTACGGTTTCGCCCATGTATAACTCTTACAGCTCATTTCAATAAAAAATCCTAAAATTCGCAAACTCGCTACGCTCGGACATGCGCAATTTTTTAACGGATTTTTCATCTCCCGGCTGTTTGCCGGACAGGCAATTCGCTGAGAGTTATAGACATGTTCTGCAAATGTAATCGTTTAGTATTTTTTTATTAAATATGAAAAATTGATTGATATAATGGATTAACCTGTGATAAATTATATAACACCCTATATTTGTTTCACTGATAAGTAGCAATCTCAGTGTTTAATTTAATATGAATTTTTAATTAGTCATTGAGCAGCAATACTTGATGATAGGTTTTTTTGCCTTTTCTTATCATCAGCATACCGTCATCAAAAAAATCGAGTGTGATGAGGGTACCGATATCGGTTATTTTATCATCATTTATTGAGATTCCTCCTTGCTGTATAAGCCTCCTGCCTTCCCCACGGGAGGGGATTAATTCTACCCTGGATAGGAGTGTAATTATGTCCATACCGTCTATAAATTCGTCCTTAGGAATTTCGGTTGACGGCACGGAACCGCCTAAAGCTCCTTCACCGAATAAGGCTTTCGCGGCCTTATCGGCTTTTTTAGCTTCTTCCTCACCATGAACCAGTCTGGTAACTTCAAAGGCTAGGGCTTCCTTTGCCTTATTTATTTCGGCATCTTTTAGGGAACTGAGCCTGTCCACCTCATCCATGGGTAAAAATGTGAGCAGTGAGAGACAGTTTTTAACATCTGTATCCGCGACATTTCTCCAGTATTGGTAAAATTCAAAAGGAGATGTTTTATCGGCATCTAACCATATTGCGCCGGATTGGGTTTTACCCATTTTATTTCCTTCGCTCGTAGTTAAAAGGGTAAAGGTCATACCGTAGACGGTTTCACTTTCTACTCTTCTTATTAAATCGGCTCCTGCAATAATATTTGACCATTGATCATCCCCGCCCAATTGCAGGCGGCAATTGTACTTTCTAAACAGCTCTAAGAAATCATAGGCCTGCATAATCATATAGTTAAATTCGAGGAAGGATAATCCTTTCTCCATCCTGTTTTTAAAACATTCCGCCGCCAGCATCCTATTGACCGGGAAATGTTGGCCTATCTCTCTTATAAAGGAGATATAATTTAAATCCAGAAGCCAGTTGGTATTATTCTCCATTATGGCTTTGTCCTCCGAAAAATCAATAAATCTTTTAGTTTGTTCGATAAAACATCTTCCATTGTGGTTAATTGTTTCAAGGGACATCATCTGTCTCATATCTGTTCTTCCGGACGGATCACCAATCATCGCCGTACCGGCACCTAACAAAAATATAGGTCTATGCCCTGCTCTTTGAAGGTGGGCCATAGCCATGAGCTGTACAAAATGACCTACATGCAAGCTGTCTGCAGTCGGGTCGAAGCCTATATAAAAGGTGACTTTCT
The DNA here is from genome assembly GCA_035647895.1 of Clostridia bacterium. Lineage (GTDB taxonomy): Bacteria > Bacillota > Clostridia > Peptostreptococcales > Natronincolaceae > JAAZJW01. The sequence goes on along the minus strand of DASRMO010000180.1, from coordinate 978 downwards.
CTTTTCCAAGCATTTCCCTAATTTCATTCTCGTGGGTAGCTTGTTCAATAAAGCCACGTTCCTTTAGGGTATCAAAAACATTCTTCATTATAATATATCCTCCTCATTTGGTTAATAATAATTAAATATAAAAAAACAAAAGGTTATCCAGTCCGTAAGGACGAGATAACCCGTGGTACCACCTTAATTTACATCAATTGATGCCTTAAACCACTGTAACGGTTGGGAACCGGTAAAATTTTCGACTTTACAACTCCGGAAATGTAATTCACCCTTACATGTGCTATAGCCCTTTCACCGGCCGGGCTACTCGCTGCATTTGTAACCATGCGGGTTACTTATTTCCTTCAATGTTTCTAATATTATTTATATTTTATATTCCGGTTTATTATATCATATAATCTTCATTATTGCCAAAACTATTAAAATAATTCCCGACAGCCAGGAAATATTAATATTTGATTTTTCGACGAGTTTTCTGCCCATCAATAATCCTGACCAGACAGCTATCATATCAGAAAACAAAGAAAGAAATATTATTTGAATATAGTTTGTATTCGTCAAGCTGCTGCTGAACCCAATGGCTAATGAATCCAGAGAAAGGGCAATAGCCAGATATAATGCCTCTCTAGAGTTTAGATTTTTGGAGTTATCAAAATCGGCACTGGTTTCATCAATATATATGTTTACTATTAAATCGGATATTTTTAACTTTATTTCTTTATTTGGAATAGAGGTTCTTGTAATATAACTTTTAATCAGGCTTTGAAGCAAATAAAATACGCCCAGAAGCATCAATATCATAAAGCTGATAAGTAAAGTTAAACCTTCGGGCATTAATTTTTTGATCACAGATCCCAAAAATAAAGAAAGGCCAAGAAAAGAGGAACAGGTAATATTAATAATGGTTATAGACATAAACGGCATCTTTATTTTATTTGTTCCATAGGCAACACTGGCTATAAATGCATCCAAGGA
>DASRMO010000179.1:0-2202 GCA_035647895.1 Clostridia bacterium | reverse complement strand
GAATTTATGTTGCCTGGTGAATTCTTCCACAGCCTCATTGTTTTTGAAATATTCGTCGGAATCGGAGTTTACTTTATATAAGGCCTGTCCGATGTACAGGTGCACATTTTTTCCCCTTACAACATTTGACCACCAGCTGATAATATTTCCATAAGGGACATGGGGATTAGCAAAGGAAAAATAAACCTGAGGCGCAATATAATCTATTATTTCTTCGTTTATCCACCTTTTAGTATCTGCGAAGGCTCTGTCATAGTTTGGCAAACCGGCATTTGTATCTGATCCGTCGGGATGCCCGTCTTTTTTGTTTCCCCAAACAGCAGCCGGGCTTACACCAAATTTCACCCATGATTTTGCATTATTTATTTCTTCAGAAAGTTCTTTTATGAGTATATAGGTGTTATTTCTTCTCCAATCTTCCTTGTTGGAAAATTTACCCGAATTATATCGCAAATAAGTGTCCTGATCGTCTAATTCTCCTGCATATGCCTCATTATAGAAATAGTCATCAAAATGAATTCCGTCTATATCATAGTTTTTCACTACTTCCATTACTCTTCTCTTTACCCATTCTTTTGTCTCCGGAATACCGGGGTCCACAACTAACTTTGAATGAGCAGTTCTTATCCAGTCCGGATGCTCTTTATATACACTCTTATTTATATTCAGAGATTGTACCGTAGCATCATCAGTGTACATAGATATTCTGTAAGGATTAAACCAAGCATGTATTTCAAGATTGCGCTTATGAGCTTCTTCCACTGCAAATGCCAATGGATCAAATCCGGGATTTTTACCGAAGGTTTTTGTAAGATAGCGAGACCAAGGCACTATTTCGGATTTATAAAACGCATCTCCCTCAGGGCTTACCTGAAGAAAAATAGCATTCATGTTCATATCTACCGCCTTGTCTAAGATATTAACAAGTTCATCCTTAGTCCTTCGCATTCGTTCGTCGTCATTTTCAATACCGACAATTTCTGTTGATGGCCAATCCAGGTTTAATGTCGTTGAAACCCAAGCCCCTCTGAGATGCCTTTTAACTATAGGCATGTTCTCAGGCAGATATTCTTCATAGGGCTCCCAGGGTTCTGCTGCAAAACTGCGTATAGGTACTGCAACTAATAGCAAAACTATAGTTAAGCAAAATGTAATAAGCCTGCTTGAATTGTTTTTAATCAGCATTTGGCTCCCCCTTTGTTATATGAGTTTAATCAATTGATCCTACTAAGTAATTCTATCAAATATTTGTATCAATGTGCAATAGGTACTATATTCCACATGCACGTGACAAAAGGGGACGCGTGACAAAAGGGGACGCGTGACAAAAGGGTGACAAAAGGGTGACAAAAGGGTGACAAAGGGGGACGTACCCGGATTGTCAACAAATCGGGTGACAAAAGGGCGGTGACAAAAGGTGACAAATTAGGTCCGTCCTCCTTTGTCACAGGTCCGTCCTCCTTTGTCATGATGAGGTGACAGGTGACGGTGGCAAAAGGTGACAAATTAGGTACGTCCCCCTTTGTCACCGATGCGGATATCAATAATGTTTATTTTACATAACTATGCTATAATCAAAACATGGATACGAACTTAAGAAATGAAGAAAGAGGGATTTTAATGGAGAAGAAGATTCCCGGCAGGGAAGAAGCATATGAGTTATTAAAAAAATATAACAAGAGCGAGGGCCTCATATGTCATGCCCTGGCCGTTGAAGCGGTTATGTTGCATTTTGTAGAATTATTTGGGGAAGAAGATAAGGAAAAATGGGGAATAATCGGGTTGGTGCATGATCTGGATTATGAGATGTATCCCGAAGAGCACTGCAAGATGACGGAGAAGATCTTGACAGAAGAAAATTGGCCTGAGGATTACATTCGAGCAATAGTAAGCCATGGTTGGAAGATTTGCACCGATGTAGAACCTGTGGAGAAAATGGAGAAGGTATTATATACCATAGATGAATTGACGGGGTTAATAAATGCTACTGCTTTAATGCGTCCCACCGGAATAAGTGATATGAAAGTAAAATCTGTGAAGAAAAAATGGAAGGACAAATCCTTTGCTGCGGGAGTAAATAGAGAAATTATTGCAGAAGGGGCACAGATGTTAGGAATGGAAATAGATAAGGTGATTGAAGAGACAATAAAGGCTATGCGGAGTGTTGCGGCAGAAATCAATCTTGCATAAAAATTTGCCGCA
>DASRMO010000178.1:0-4998 GCA_035647895.1 Clostridia bacterium | reverse complement strand
CTACATAGGGAAGCAGTATTCCTGACATATCTTTTATGCAGATAGAATTCGCACCCAAATCTTCCAATGCTTTTGCCTTTTTCACATAATATTCTATATTATGTACAGGGCTTGTGGTATAGGATAGTGCACATTGGGCATGTCCGCCTTCGTCTATGGTTGTCCTTATGGCTGTTTCCAAATTTCTGATGTCATTTAATGCATCAAAAATTCTTATTATATCGATCCCGTTACAGATCGATTTTTTAACAAATTCCGAAACCACATCATCGGCATAATGTTTATATCCTAATATGTTTTGTCCCCTTAAAAGCATCTGAAATTTTGTATTTTTAATTACCTTTTTTAAACTGCGTATTCTCTCCCAGGGATCCTCGTTTAAAAATCTTAAACTGGAATCAAATGTAGCTCCGCCCCACATTTCCAATGAGTGATACCCCACTTGGTCTAATTTTTCGGCAATAGGCAACATCTCTTCGGTTTTCATTCTGGTAGCTAATAGAGATTGATGGGCATCTCTTAACACTGTTTCTGTAATTCTAATTTTTGCCATACATTTTTCCCCTTTCGATAATATATAAAGTATAGAATAACATAAAATTTGATATTATACAATATCAAAATTATTTTTAATGCAGTTATTTCAACAGCATTTTATATTGTAGATAAAATTTTTTTAATTTTGTTGAATGAAAATGTTTTGAATGCTTGGGATTACTGCTGTTTTAAGTACTCAACTTCCTTTTCGGTAAGATATCTCCAATCTCCAACCTTTAAATTCCCAATATTTATTTTACCCATTTTGATTCTTTTTAACCCTAATACCGGGTGGCCTATAGCACTGCACATTCTTCTGACCTGACGGTTTTTACCCTCTCTGAGGGTTATTTCAACAAGGCAATCGCCATCAATTTTTTCTAGGATTTTTATTTCAGCAGGTGATGTAGTGTAATTCCCTATTTTTAGGCCATTCTGAAAATTATCTAATTTTCTTTTGCTTGGAGTACCCTTAATCCTTGCAATATATGTCTTTGGAACTTCAAATTTTGGATGTGTCAGCCTGTATGTCAGCTCCCCGTCATTTGTAAGTATGAGGAGCCCCGATGTATTATAATCCAGCCGTCCGACCGGAAATATCCGATAAGGTACGTCAACCAAATCGATAACTTTTTTCCTGTTAAACTGTTCCCTTACGGTGGTCACATAGCCTTTGGGCTTGTTTAAGAGAATATAAATTTTGTGCTCTTCCAAAATTATATTTTTGCCGTCCACAGAGACCGAATCGGTTTTAGGGTCTATTTTGATACCCATCTCGGTAACTACCCTATCATTGACCTTTACCCTTCCGTCCCTTATCAGCCCTTCACTTTTTCTTCTTGAAGCAACCCCGCATGAAGCCAAGAATTTTTGTAATCTCATATATTTCATCCTATCCCTTGCCCACTACTTCTATTTTAATCTTTCAGAATAAATATTCAATAGATTTAATCGATTTAATTTATTTTCTATAATTTTTGAATCGGTAGTATATAGATTTAATTCCTTCATACGTTTAAAATAATTTGTACCGGCAAATGTGAATCTCTCCTTTAATCCTTCCGTGGTGGAGATTTTTTCATTTGCATAGGCTATCAAGTCCCCTGAAGCGATAAGCCTCGGCAGCTGTAAAAATGGAATACCTAAAAATGCTCTTATGCTATTATGCCCCGCCAGGCTTCCGGTTACAATAGCTTCCGTATGCCCCACAAAAAGCCCTGATTTCTCTCCTGCACAGAATAGATTTTGTATTCCGATTACCTTCATATTATTGTCCCTGGGCGCCATCGACAGGTAACGTATTGAATTGCCGATTCCCCCCGAATAAGGGTCTTCGTATTTTGCATTTTCCAGCCCCTTGATTTTTCTGAGTTTATCTAAGGGATAAAATGGGGCCATAAGCTTGGCATGGCCCGTATCGAGCAATATTATATTTTCCGCATATTCTTTTAAATTATATTGCTGGCAGACCTTGATATCGAGTTTACCCATATTGATATCTTCCTCGGGGACATTTATAATTACAACACCTTTTTCATTCAATTCAGCGACTATTTCTTCGGACAGGGAATCTTTATTGAGCTTGCAGGACCCGCTAAATGCGCCGGGTTCACCGTTTGCCCTCTGCCCTAAAATATCTTCTATTCCGGCCCGCTGGCTTAGGCTCACCCTCGGCCCGAAGGACGGGCATCTCAATACACACATTGCACATCCGTTGCCGTATTTTCTGCAATTGCCCATGGGCCCCGTAGAACCTGTGGCCTCAATAAATATGTCCCCTTCGAATATGCTGTTGTCATGGAGCCTGATTGCCGTAATCCTATCTTCATTTTTAACCACATCTATCACCCTATGTTGAAAATATAGATTGATTCCCATGGATTTGATCAATTTTCTGACTTGAGCTTCTATAATTGCCACATCATATAGGCTGGCATGCTTATGACCCGGGAAATCCAAATTTTTATGCCGGGAACACCTATCGGTTATTTCAAACAGCTCCGGTGCCCCTAATAAAATTGTCTCCTCCGCCGCAGTATATCTCCCGTTGTTCCTCATAATCCCTCCTACATTTCCTAATCCCAGGAGCATATCCGTCCTCTCAAAGAGATGTACGTCTCCGCCTGCTTTTTTAGCGGTGATTGCCGCGGCACAACCTGCCCAACCCCCGCCTATAATTATAATTTTAGCCATTTTCATGCTTCCTCCCTTCCTTACATCCTTTGAGCCTTGCAGGTTTTGATTAGAACCCCGTTTTTATCTTTTTTAGTGCAAGACCCGCAAATTCCTTCACCGCAACATATCATATTATTATTAGTCGTAACGAACTTTACGTCACTGCTTATTTCCTGAACGGATTTAATTATTTTATCCTGTAATAGGTCTGAGCCCCCTATAAATACTAATTTATAATCGTTTTTTTCCATGAGTTTTCCGCACAAAATAGCGGCCTCATCAGATGGCATATCTATTTCTCTCATAGATTCCATATTAAAATATTCTCTGATAAAATTATGTTCGCCGGCTTTTTTATTGACAAGGATATCTATAATATTGCCATTCCTTAATAGATGCTTTATGGTCAATATTGCAGGAGCCTGGGCTATGCCTCTGGCAAAAACTAAGCATCGGGCATTTTGTGTTGTCTTGAGAGAATTTAATCCGAGCACACCGTTCCAATAGGGTCCCCTGACAATCAGAGTGTCCCCATGGCCCGTCAATTTTTTAGTCTTTACCCCCCGCATCTCTACGGCTATTTTTATTGATGAGCCCTCTTCATCGGAATCCATGACCGATATCGGCACATCAAAGAAATAATCACTGTCCCTGTTCCTTATAAAAATATAAGAGCCCGGTTGTTTTAAGGCCCTGCTCATATATCTCGTAACCTGTATTGATAAGACAATTATATTATCGATGATCTTACTGTCTATTACGGGATACTCTCGCGATTTTCGGGTTCCCTTCATTTTATTCCCGGAAAAGTAAAATTCATCGTAAATACATACCCCCATCCAATTACAATCACAATAACCCTTTCCCTGAAGTTGAGTGCATATGATACAGCTATTTTCCTCCGCTAAACGACAGGGGCAATAATCACTGCCCGCATCGACACATTGCCATTGTTTAGAATTCATAAAACCTCCCCCTTGAGAGCAGTTTTTACCTAAATTTGAACATTTTTCATGTTACATCGAAAAAGTTTCACCATATTATCATCATATTTTTTCAATGGCATTGTGTTACCGGTTTTTTATACCGCGATTTATAATTTTATATCCTTAAAACATGAAATATCAATTTATACCAATAAAAAAATCCCGATGCAATATAAATCATCGGGAATATTTTTATAAATTTATTTTGCGATACCGAAAAAATCTTTAATCCTGCCTTTAAAATTTTGTTTTTCTATGGATTTACCGGCAACGAGATGCGTTGTATTTACTATCCTCCCGTTTAAATACGTAGTCATTTTACCTACACTCTGCCCCTTTTCTATCGGGGCACGCAAAACCTCGGGTATATCGATAACCGTAAGAAGTTTTTCCTTCTCCCCTTCGGCTAATGGGACGGTGCAATTTTTGAATGAATTTAAGGGGATTTCTTTGCTTTTTCCTTTCAAAACCTTGATTTTAGTGATTGTTTGCCCCTTATCAAATAGGACATAGGGTTTATATAAATCAAAGCATTCGTCTAACAGTTTTTTGGTGGTATTAAACCAATCATAATCATTTAATGTTACGGCAATCAACTGCATATTGCCCCGGGTTGCGGATGCTACCAGGCATCTGCCGGATTTCACCGTATATCCGGTTTTTACACCGTCGCCACCCTCATATGTATCTAAAATTTCATTTTTATTTAAAAAATAGTTATAGCTGTTCCTATCGGCTACCCAAAATTTAGTCCTTACTATCTCCTTAAATACGGGATTTTTAAGGGCCTCCCTCGTGATCAATGCTAAATCATATGCAGTTGTATAATGATTTTCATCATGCAACCCATGGGGGTTTGTAAAATTTGTATTTTTTGCCCCTATTTCCCCGGCTCTTTTATTCATCAGCTCTGCAAAGCCTTCAATGGACCCGGATATCTCATATGCAATGGCGGCAGCGGAATCATTTCCCGACCTCAACATCAATCCGTATATCAAATCCCTTGCTCTGATTCTCTCGTTTGCTTTTAAATATATGGATGATCCCTCTATATTTTGTGCGTTTGGATTTACCCTTATCTTTTTATCCAGCGGAATATTTTCAATCGCCAGCAATGCCGTCATAATCTTTGTGGTGCTGGCCATGGGGAGCTTCTCATGTATATCTTTTTCATATATAACTCTTCCCGCCTCTGCATCCATAACGATTACCGATTGTCCGCTTATCTCCGGCTCCGTATTATTTTCATTTCCGTAAGATACAATTGTCATCATACTGATAATACAAGCTAATATTATAC
>DASRMO010000177.1:0-3714 GCA_035647895.1 Clostridia bacterium | reverse complement strand
AGCAAGAGGGTGCAAACAGATTCGGGAATCCCGAAGAAATGCCTGATATGTCCAAAATGCAAGAGGTCATGACCATATTACAAGAAAGTGGCGGACAAATAAGCGATGAAGTTCGAGAAAAGCTTTCAGCTTTAGGCTTGGATGACGAGGGAATTGATCAGTTGGAGGAAATGTCTAAAAATTTCTCTGAAAGCGGTTTTGAAAATCGGGATAATCGTGATAATTTTCCCGGGCCGGATGTCCCGGGCAGACAGGGCGGGGCAAATACGCAAGGCAACACAGCTACTGAAAACGCTACTGAACCGGCATATATGATTCTGACAGGTATATTACTTTTGATTGTGGTTATAGCAACCTACCTTCTTTCAAAATTTAAAAGAAGGTATTAATATAGTAGGCCTCGCAGTGCTCCTAATCTTAAATTGCATTGCGAAGCCTACAAAAAATAATTGATAAAATTTATGGGGGGACATATGCAAGAATTAATTTTTGGTATAATAGGCGGTACTGCTTTACTGATGTATGGCGTAAATATGATGGGTGAAGGCTTGCAAAAAGCATCCGGTGAAATGATGAAAAAGATGCTTTCGGCATTCACAAGCAAGGCATGGGGAGCGTTTTTAGTCGGCATTTTTTTGACAACACTGGTACAAAGCAGTACGGCGATTACGGTTCTTACCGTAGGCTTTGTAAACGCCGGGCTTATGAAGCTGCCCCAAGCTGTCAGTATTATTTTTGGTGCAAATATTGGTACAACAATAACAGCACAATTGATGGCCTTTAATTTTAAATTTAAACTTACAGAAATCGCATTACCCATATTAGGATTAGGTTTTGCAATTAGCCATTCGGCAAAAAAGAAGACAGTGATAGGTGCAGGGAATGCCCTTATGGGTTTTGGCATCATGTTTTTAGGGCTCAAAATACTTAATCAAGGAATTCCCATTATGCAAGAAAGTGAAACCTTGGCGCTTTTCTTTGAAAACTATGCCTCAATTCCCATTATCGGTATTCTTTTAGGTATGGTTGTTACTGCTCTTGTTCATAGCAGCGCTGCTACGGTCGGTTTAGTTATGGTGTTAGGGCAGGCCGGGCTTATAGACCTTAAAGCGGCAATATGTATAATGCTGGGCAATAATATTGGAACATGCCTAGCGGCACAGTTAGCAAGTTTGACCGGAACTATCAATGCAAGAAGAACTGCATGGGCGCATACCATTTTTAACAGCGTTGGTGTTGTTATAGTGGCCTTGTTTCTGCCTTATTTTGTAATTGCTGTAGAAAAGATCACATTATTTTTACAACCCGGCGGAGATATGGGTATCCAAATTGCCAACTCCCATGTTTTGTTTAATTTAATTACAGCCTTATTATTTTTACCAAACACTAAACTTTATGTTAAGTTTCTTGAAACTGTAATAAAACCTAAAGATTTAGATCGTGAAAGTCATACGGTATATTTAGACAAATTGTTATTAGATACCCCAGCGGCCGCATTTCAAGCATCTATTTCAGAAATCATCAGAGGAGCGGAATTGGGAAGGTCTATGGTATTTGATGTTATGGAGATCCTTTTTAACAATGATGAGAAGAATTTTGATTTAATATATAAAGATGAAGATACCCTCAATTTGCTTCAAAGAGATATAACCAGGTACATGATTGAAATAACTAAACGGCCTTTATCTGATGCCGGTTCAGTTAAGGTGCCTGCTATGATTAACAGTATAAATAATATTGAGAGAATTGGAGACCACACAATAGATATTGCAAGACTCATTAAAACAAAAGATGAAAAAGACCTTATTTTTTCGGAATCTGCCATGGATGAAATAAAACAATTAAAAGAAATGGTTCTTTTAATGTATGATAACACCATAGTCACGCTTAAAGAGAATAAAATTGATTTGGTTCAGTTCACATCGGAATTGGAAGATGAAGTGGATGAAATGTGCAAACAACTGGAAAGGTCCCATATAAAAAGACTTGAAGAAGGAGAATGCAGCATTGAATCCGGCAAGGTTTTTCTTGATATTGTAAATCATTTTGAACGAACAGCCGATCATATAAATAAAGTAAGCTTGTTATCTAAGGATGAATTCCAAGGAATTTTAAGAGCAAACGGGAAGATGCCTTCGGGTTTAGAGGCCTAGATTATCTGAAAAATGCAGTAAAAAATTATACAATAATAATGGTATATTTATTGTGATAATATTGGTGGTGATAAAATGGCAAAACTTTTAATTTGTGATGATGAAAGCGGATTGCGGGCAGTATTAAAGCGATACGCTATTTTTGAAGGCCACGAGGTCACAGAAGCCGCAGATGGAATGGAAGCAGTTGAAATTTGTAAAAACGAATCCTTTGATATAATAATTATGGATATTATGATGCCGGAGCTTGACGGTTTTTCCGCCGTAAAGAAAATTCGGGAAACCGCAGATACTCCTGTCTTGATGCTTTCTGCAAGGGGTGAGGAATATGATAAAATCTTAGGGTTCGAGATTGGCGTTGATGATTATGTGGTTAAACCATTTTCATCCAAGGAAATAATGATGCGTATTAATGCTATTTTGAGAAGAACTCAAAAAAACTTCGAAGCAAACAATAGCGATATAGAACATACTATTTTCCGCAAAGAGGGCCTTGAGGCTGATTTAACAGCCTATAAAGTGTCAATTGACGGCATTCCTGTAAATATGGCTCCTAAAGAATATGATTTATTATTTTTTTTGATTCGCAATAAAAATATTGCTCTTCCGCGGGATAAAATATTATCTGAGGTGTGGGGATTTGATTACTTTGGTGATGACAGAACATTGGATACCCACATCAAACTACTTAGAAAATCCTTGGGCCCCTATGCAAAATTTATTATTACATTAAGGGGCTTGGGTTATCGCTTCGAGGGTTGATATGATGAAAAATTCAAAACGATTAATGTGGAAAATATTTATGTTTTTACTGGGGTTTTGTGCCCTGCTGCTCATGGTATTGTGGTTATTTCAAACTGTTTTTTTAAGTAAAATGTATGAGGAAATCCGCAAGGGTGAGATTAAAAAAGCTATTATTTTAGTTGAAGAAAATATTGATAGCCCGGATCTCAATCAAATTTTAAAAGAACTTTCAGAAGACCAGGAGATCATCGTTACCCCCTTCCACGATTTTGTTCCTCCGGCAAAGCCAAATCCGAGGGATAAGCCTCCAATGAGGGAGGCAATAACTGAAACAAAAGATTTTATTACATCGGACGGAAAAGTAGTCACCTTTGTTTTCTATGCCATTATATCTCCTGTAAATGCAACCATATCGACAATTAAGATCCAATTATATTATGTAACAATAATTATGCTGGTATTGTCTGTAGTTTTAGCTTTAATTATTGCCGGGATGGTATCAAGGCCTATAGAAAGCCTGAATAAAAATGCAAAAATACTTGCAGAAGGAAATTATGATATTCAATTTTCCGGTGAGGGGTATAAGGAAATTCATGAACTGTCGGATACCCTTAATCATGCAGCTTTGGAGCTTTCTAGAGTAGAAAAACTGAGGCGCGAGCTTATGGCTAATATATCCCATGATTTACGTACACCATTGGCACTAATTTATGGTTATGCTGAAATGATGAATGATTTTCCGGAGGAAATTAATACGGATCAAATTAAATTGATTATGGATGAAACCCAAAGACTGGCTTCTCTGGTTAACGATATT
>DASRMO010000176.1:0-2179 GCA_035647895.1 Clostridia bacterium | reverse complement strand
GTCATATGTATTTACCTCTTATTTTTTGCGATATCGTTACCAGATAATTTTACCATAATCAATTAATTGCTTCAATCAGCTTAATGTAAACATTAGAAGTGATAAGTTTCCATGAAAACAAAAAATCCGTTTACCACCTATTTGCAAGGATACTCCGGACTATTTTGGGGATGTAATGATAAAGAGTCGAGCTACCATATACAAAAACATGGTAGCCCAGCCTAGCATCCGGTATTGCAATTATATTAGTTTTTCTATGATATGATTTCCCCTTGCTCGGGGGAATAGTCTTCAGGGTAATCTGCAAAAGGTTCTACATTTGTAGTCTTAGGGATATACTCATGAATTTGCTGTCCGGCTGCATCATAGAATGTGTATGTTGTATCGCTCAATGCTTCAGGCAGCTCTATTACAGTCATGTTTGGATTTACACGATCAACCTTTTCGCTAGTGACTTTACCGCCCGAGGTGCGCCTGATTTCTGCTAAATTTTCATTGTTGCTCAATATGATATCGTAATATTTGTTGGAGGGGGTATTGAGCATCCCTTGAGCGATACGATCCTGTTCAAGAGCCTGACCTTTATGGATGGTTTGACTGATAAGTTGATATTTTCCGTCTCTAAATTGGAACAGACCGGCTCCGATGTCCGAATGCTCTGTTTTTCCATTTGCTAGAAAACCGATGATATATAGTCCGTTATCCATCTCATAAGTGGAGAAGCAGTACGCGGAAGAATATCCCAACATGCGGGCAACCTCCTGATCTGTTAGCCCGAATCCACTTCTGTCACCTATTTCTTCTAATCTAAAGAGCCAGCGAATGTGACGATTATCTTCATTATCGTATCCTATTGCCAATAATATATCTCCGCTTTTAAGTTGAACTACCAAATAGAAGGTTTGATTATCATCGTTTGTATCAGCTCGATAAATCAATTTTGATTGGTCGATTTTTTCACGAACATCATTATAAAGTGGGTTGAATAGTGCGTATAGATCCTGCCTGGCGATTTTGTGGCGATATAATCCATCGTGCATGACCCAATCTTCATCGGTTACCTGCTTACTGTAAAGCTGATAGTCGGATGTAATAAAAAACTGAGGCGCCGTATCCAATGTAAAGCTAAATGAGTACATAGGTGCTTCGTATAGAATTTTTTCAACACGATAAGATGAACCATTAAATGTCGTTGAGGACTTTGGGTTCATCATTAGTCCCAAACAAAGACCAACCACTACGGACACGGTGATAATTACAATCCAAAACGCAGGTTTTTTATAATTCAGTACATTAGGTGACTTTTTCAAAAACAGCCTCGCTATCAGCACAAAGATTATCACAAAGCCGGCAGTAAAGCTCATATTAAGAACCTGTAAAAATATTTTTTCAAGCATTACTAACCCTCCTTATGCTCATCAATCAACCGCTGTATCTCTTGTATTTCTTTTTTGCTCAATTTATTGCGTCGTGTAAATGCTGCAAAAAATTGTGGTAAAGAGCCCCCAAAGGTTTCATTTAAAAATTGTTCTCCCCGCCCGGCTCTGAAATCAGCTTCGGACATGAGTGAACTGACTGTACTGTTTATATTTTGAAACAGCCCCCGATCACATAAACGCCTGAGCATTGTGTAGGTAGTGGTGCGCTTCCAATCGAAAGCCTCTGCACATAACTCCGTAAGGGTGCGGGAACTGACAGGCTCATGTTTCCAAATCAATTGAGCAAACAGTTCTTCCATTTCACCGAGTTTATATGGGTCCATATAATAAACCTCCTGTCGTATATCATTAGACTATATTTAGTCTACCGTGGTTAGACGGAATTGTCAATATTAAATTTCCTAAGAAGTCGAGGTGCACATGAATTGGCTTATCTTAGTATAAGAAAATAATAGAATATATATAGTATTAATGATACAATATAATAAAATCATGTTAAGAACGGAGGGGGAATTATGACTCTCGCTAAAAAAATTGAGGAAATATTAAGGAATGAATTAAGGCCGGAAAATATCAAGACAGTTATAGATATGGCTGAATTTTTGAAATTTAGGGAAAACCAAAATATATGGGATAAAATAAATGAAACAGATGTTGAATATATATCAGAGGAGGAATATCTTCGCATAGAGGAAATTAAATTAAATGGTGAATTTATTGATCAAGATAGTTTATTAAGG
>DASRMO010000175.1:0-9562 GCA_035647895.1 Clostridia bacterium | reverse complement strand
TATTAATACACATTTACCCCCTTATAGTATTAACGACCAAGATCCCATGTTTTCATCTTTTGTTAAAAATTATCACAAGATAAAGCATTTATATCAGGCAGATAAAGATATGATTTCAAAGTCCCCTAGAAATATTGTAATTGATATATTTAATCGTAATAATTTTTGTATAAAAAATGGCCATCTGCTTTTCAATTGGTACATTATAGATCAATTGGTTGATCTTACTGATTCTCTTCCTTTTCATATCAGCATTAAGCTAGATCATAAATATATTGAAAAACCATGGTTTAATTATGCCATTGAAAAATTTTTAGATTTCTGTATTTTTCGTTATGGCATTAATACTGTTAAAGGTTGGAAATTTTATGTGGATTATAGAGGATACAAACCGTATAACGTGCCAATTGCCCTTAGAAAAATCATTGAAAATAAGACTGCAAATATTAAAACAAACTATTTTTTCGAGATATAGTAGACAATTATGTCTTTCCTTTTATTAACAACTCCACACTAATGTCGATAGTATCAGATGCCTATTAATAATATAATATACTATGATATGAAATACAATATAGATTTTATTATGTTATTAGGGGGGATTTTGATGAAAGGTTTTGCAATGTTAGGCATAGGCAAACTGGGATGGATAGAAAAAGAAGACCCGGTAGGCGGACCTTGTGATGCAATAGTTAAACCTATTGCTGTTTCACCATGTACTTCAGATATACATACTGTTTTTGAGGGAGCTTTGGGAGAAAGAACGGATATGATATTAGGACATGAAGGAGTAGGAGAGATAGTGGAGGTTGGCAGTGAAGTTAAAGACTTTAAACCGGGGGACAAAGTTATTGTACCTGCTATCACTCCGGATTGGAGATGTAAGGAAAGTGCCCAAGGTTTTGCACAACATTCAGGCGGAATGTTAGCCGGTTGGAAGTTTTCTAATTTTAAAGACGGAGTATTTGGAGAACTCTTCCATGTTAATGATGCAGATATGAACCTGGCTATTCTTCCCGACGGCCTTTCCATTGACTCGGCGGTTATGATAACGGATATGGTAACTACCGGTTTCCATGGAGCGGAATTAGCAAATATTGATTTGGGTGACGAGGTTGCAGTAATCGGTATTGGTCCGGTGGGATTGATGGCTGTAGCGGGAGCCAGTATTTTAGGCGCAAGTAAAATTTTTGCGGTAGGAAGCAGGTCGGCATTGGTTGATGCAGCTAAATTCTATGGAGCTACTGATATCGTTAACTATAAAAACGGACCTATTGATGATCAGATAATGGAATTTACCGGTGGAGAAGGAGTGGACAGGGTAATAATTGCCGGGGCATCTACCGGGATAATGAAAACAGCTATAAAAATAGTTAAGCCCGGCGGAACAGTAGCAAATGTAAATTATTATGGAGGAGACGACACAATACCAATTCCTAGAGTTGATTGGGGATGTGGAATGGCTCATAAGACCATAATCGGAGGGTTAACTCCGGGTGGAAGAGATAGAATGGAAAGGTTAGTTAAGCTGGTTCAGTGTGGTAGGGTTGACCCATCGAAATTAGTTACTCACAGATTCAACGGATTTGAACATATAGAAGAAGCACTGCTACTGATGAAAGATAAACAACAGGACTTAATTAAACCTATAGTATATATTTAATAAATACTTAAATTTTAAATTGTTGTTCTGTTTAATAAACCAAAAAATAGGCTGCTAACATCTAAAATTACTTCTGATTGCTTTCTAAGTGGCTTTTGTCTACAATATAAAACCCTGAATTCTAAATTCAGGGTTTTGTTTTTGCAAATTATATTCGTTTATTGTGATGTAGGTAACACGTATGAGTCTTAGGCAGGCTGGGAGTTTTGTATTATTTTGAGCCCACTTTCGGTTTGATTACAAGTTTACCGTCGGATAAATCTACTAATATTTCTGTGCCTGTCTTAACGGTTCCTTTCAGCAATTCTTCGGATATCTGGTCCTCTACCATTTTTTGAATTGCCCTCTTAAGAGGCCTTGCACCAAATTCAGTATCGAACCCCTTGTCTGCAATGAATATTTTGGCGGAATCACTCACTTCCAGGGTGATGTCCAAATCTTCCAGGCGTTTTTTGAGATCTTTTAACATCAGGTCTACAATTTTGTTGATATGCTCTTTATCCAAACTGTGGAATACTATGATATCATCTATTCTATTCAAAAATTCAGGCCTGAAGGTCTTTCTGAGATCTTCCATAACATTTTCTTTCATTTTTTCATATTCACTTTGGGCCAAATCACTATCATCAACAGCAAATCCTAAAGTTTTTTGTTTTCTAATGGTTTGCATGCCTACGTTAGAGGTCATAATAACCACGGTATTTTTAAAGTTCACTGTTCTGCCCTGT
Source organism: Clostridia bacterium (assembly GCA_035647895.1). Classification (GTDB taxonomy): domain Bacteria; phylum Bacillota; class Clostridia; order Peptostreptococcales; family Natronincolaceae; genus JAAZJW01. The sequence continues at coordinate 7,171 of DASRMO010000175.1, read as the reverse complement.
GCATCGGTCAGTCTTCCGTCATCTAATATCTGTAATAATATATTAAATATATCGGGGTGGGCTTTTTCTATTTCGTCAAATAGTATTACAGAATACGGTTTTTTTCTGACCTGTTCCGTAAGTTGTCCTCCCTCATCAAAACCTACATATCCCGGGGGCGACCCTATAAGCCTTGAAACCGTATGTTTTTCCATATATTCGGACATATCGATGCGGATCAGAGCATCTTCGTCTCCAAACATAGCCTCTGCTAATGCTTTTGATAATTCCGTCTTTCCTACTCCCGTAGGCCCTAAAAATATGAAGGAACCGATCGGCTTTTTAGGGTCCTTCAGTCCGACTCTGGCTCTCCTGATTGCTTTGGCTACGGATCTGACGGCCTCCTGTTGGCCTATTATTCTATTATGAAGGATTTCTTCCATATTGAGCAGTTTTTCAGATTCTTCTTCTTGGAGTTTGGTCACGGGCACACCTGTCCAATCGGATACGATATTAGCTATATCTTCATCAGTAACTATAGCCGCGTTATCCTTATCCCTCCAACTGCTCTTTCTTTCCTCCAATTGTTGTTGAATCTCTTTTTCTTCATTTCTTATCTTGGCAGCTCTTTCAAAATCCTGTATGCTGACAGCCTCTTCTTTTTCTTTGGAAAGCTGCTCTAACTTTTCCTCCAAATCTTTTAAATCCGGAGGTGGAGTAACTGTAAATATCCTGATTTTAGATGCGGCCTCGTCCATCAAATCTATGGCCTTATCCGGCAGATATCTATCGGTGATGTACCTTGCGGAAAGTTCTACGGCTGCCTTCAGAGCCTCATCGGTAATTTTAACCCCGTGATGTGCCTCATATTTATCCCTTAGACCTTCCAATATCTTAATAGCATCATCTGTTGTCGGTTCATCCACCGTAATCGGTTGAAATCTTCTTTCCAGTGCAGCATCTTTTTCTATATGTTTCCTGTATTCGTCAAACGTAGTAGCGCCGATCACCTGTATTTCGCCCCTGGCTAAAGCAGGTTTCAACATGTTGGCGGCATCTATCGCACCTTCCGCAGCACCTGCACCTATTATGTTGTGAATTTCATCTATAAATAATACCACATCAGCTGTAGTTCGCAGTTCTTCCAATGCCTTTTTAAAACGGTCTTCGAATTCCCCCCGGTATTTTGTTCCGGCTATCATAGACGCCAAATCCAATGCGACTATTCTCTTGTTTTTTAGTAGTTCCGGAACATTGCCTTCTTCTATTTTCTGTGCTAATCCTTCCGCTACGGCAGTTTTCCCTACTCCTGATTCACCTACCAGGCAGGGATTATTTTTAGTTCTGCGGCTCAGCACCTGTATGATCCTGTTTATCTCTTTGCTTCTACCGATTACGGGGTCAATTTTGCCTTCTCTGGCAAGTTCATTGAGATCCCGCCCGAATTGATTTAAAGTGGGCGTATCTTTGTTTTGTCTTGCCGGAGCGCTTTTTTGGCTTCCGCCCGGCCCCCCGCTATTTAATAGTTTTAGTACTTCTGCTCTCACATTTTGGAGACTAGCCCCCAGCTCTGTCAAAATTTTAGTTGCAATCCCGTCTCCTGCTTTTATAATTCCCAGCAGCAGATGTTCTGTTCCCACATAATTGTGGTTCAGGCTTCTGGCTTCCTCGATACTGAGTTCAAAAACCTTTTTGGTGCGTGGGGTATAGCCTAATAATTCCGACGGCGTATTTCCCACTCCTACCGATTGTATAATTCTTTCTTGCACCTGCTCCATTTCTATACCTAAATTTTTCAGTGCTTTTGCAGCTATACCTTCTTCTTCCTTGATAATTCCCAGCAATAGATGTTCTGTTCCAACGTAATTATGACCTAACTGCTGTGCCATCTGCTGAGAAAAACTTATAACTCTCAGTGCTCTTTCAGTAAATCTTCCAAACATTGACATATATGTTCCCCTCCTAAATTACTATAATATATTTTCTCTCGTTAATTGCGCTCTTTTAGCATCCCTCTCGATACCGGTTAATTGTGATTTAAAATGTTTTTGTAAATATCCCGGCTGTATTATTATAATGAGCTCATTCAGTTGTTCTATAGAAATTCCATCTATTAATTTTAGGTTGACACCTAATTTTACATCGGAGATCAATTGCATGGCTTCCTTAGAGGAAAGCAGTCTGGCATTTTTAAGGGTTCCATAGGAACGATAAACTTTGTCTTCAAGTTCGATACTTTTAGTGTCCAATAATTTTTCCCATGCAATTCTTTCGTTTTGAATTATCTGCAGTGTAACGTCCTTGAGATTGGTTATTATCTCTTCTTCCGACATTCCGAGGGTTATCTGATTAGAAATTTGATAAATATCTCCCAGGTATTCCGTACCCTCACCATAGATTCCCCTGACAGCAAGTCCTATTTTGCTCGCTGTGTTGATCACCCCATTGATATACCCTGTTAAACCCAGTCCCGGCAAATGCAGCATGACGGAGGTCCTGATTGCAGTGCCGACATTTGTGGGGCAGGATGTCAGATATCCAAGTTGTTCATCAAAAGCATATACGATACTTTCTTCTAATAGATCATCTATTTTATCTGCCATATTGAAGCATTTTTCTAATTGCAGTCCCGGGTAAAGACACTGTATGCGTATATGGTCCTCCTCATTTATCATAATTCCAACTGTCTCTTCATTATTTATCAAGACAGCACCACCTGAAACATTTTTAGCCAAGGACGGGCTGATCAGATGTCTTTCGACATAATTTGACCTTTCAATAATATCAATTTCATCCATTTTTATGAGCTTAAATTCATTTTCAAGGCACAAATTCCCCCTGTTTATAGCTTTATACACTCTGTCTATGATATCTTCGGATTTTTCCTTGTCCAGATAATGGGGAAATGATATTGATTTTATATTACGGGCCATACGAACACGGCTGCTCATAACTATATCTGATTCCGGGCCTTTTAAATTTTTAGACATAATTTCACCCCTTACTCACTATCGGTTTCTTTTTCAAGTTTTTTTATTTCATCTCTTATTCTTGCTGCCTCTTCAAATTCTTCTGTTTCAATCAGTTGTTGCAGTTGAAGCTTCAAGTCCCTTATTTTTTTACGCATCCTTATGGAAGATCCGGATCTTCTGGGAATTTTCCCCGTATGGGTATTATTACCCTGAATTCTTCTGATTAAAGGGGCGAGCATATTATTAAATGTGGAATAACATACATTGCAGCCCAGTTGCCCGCTCCTTTTAAAATCATTATATGTAGAACCACATTGTGGACATTTCTTATCTTGATCACCGGTGACAGTTATACCGGGTGCTAGACTTCCTTCCAGCAGGCCGGACAGGAGGTTATGTATTGAAAAATTATCCTCAAGACTGAACAATTCGCTTTTTTTTGCACATTCCTCACATAAATGTATTTCTTCTTTTACCCCATTCACAATTTTAGTTTTATGTATCGTTGCTTCCCTGATGTTGCAGTTTTCACAAAGCATTTCTTGTGCCTCCAATCTATTATATATAATAGCATAGAAACCGGTTTTTAAGTTGCAGATATTTTTATTGATATTCATACTATATAATAAGATAATCAAAAGGTGGATATTTTTAATAATATTTTGTTTTTACACCCATATCATCCATTGTATTATATTTATAAACCGTACTATTATAATAATTCCACAAATGAGGGCAGTTTAAACAAATAACTGTATTAATTTTAAATATAGTGTAAATGGAATAAGAAGATAATAAAAATTCATTTTTATGTAAATATTTAGCGCATAATATGATAAAATATAGATATAAAGGATAAAGTTGTAATTTATTATTAAAACAATATGAAATAGTGGGAGGAATTTGCTATGAAGGTAACGGTGATTAAGGATAATATTGAGGATATTATAGCGGATGCAGTAGTCGTAGGGGTCTATGAGGGCATAAAAAGCCCGGGCACAGATTTAACTGATATAGATAAGCAATTAGGCGGTATTATCTCCGATATGATGAGTGGGGATGATTTTAAAGGCAAGGAAGGGGAAACTTTACTGATATATACGTTAGGAAAAATCCCTGCTAAAAAAGTATTGTTGTTAGGGCTAGGAAAAGAAAAAGATTTTGATGGGGACACTATACGCAAGGTGATTGGAAAGGCTGTAAAAAAATTAGAAAAATCAAAAACCGATACGGCGGCAATTCTGGCCGTGGGATTAGATAAAGCTGTTTCTCCCGAGGTGCTCGGACAGTGCATCGTAGAAGGGGCTATGTTGGCATCGTATAAGTTTAATAAATATAAAACCGATAATAAAGATGATGAAAATAATATAAAAGAAATATATATAGTTAGTGCCGGCAATTCCGTAATAGATGACATCAACAAAGGAATAAGCATAGGAAGTGCCCTTGCGGATGGAACTATTATAGCGAGGGATCTTGTCAATGAACCGAGTAATGTATTGACACCTGAGGCTATGGCGGATAAAGCCGTGGAAATTGCAGAAAAACACGGGTTAGAAATCAAAGTTTCGGGAAAAGAAGATATGGAAAAATTAGGGATGGGCAGTTTTTTAGGTGTGACACAGGGGAGCGATAAACCTCCTAAATTGATAACTATCAAGTATTTTGGAGGGGACAAGGATGACGAGGTATTAGGGTTGGTGGGCAAGGGCCTAACTTTTGATTCCGGTGGTATTTCTATAAAGCCGAGTTCGGGAATGGATGAGATGAAAGGGGATATGGGCGGGGCCGCGGCCGTACTGGGGGCTATGAATGTTATAGGCGTTCTTAGACCCAAGGTAAATGTCATAGCCGTAGTGGGTGCCTGTGAAAATATGCCATCCGGTAAAGCATATAAACCGGGGGATATTTTGACCTCTATGGGCGGTAAAACTATAGAAGTATTGAATACGGATGCGGAAGGCCGTTTGGTATTGATCGACTGTATCACCCATACCCTCAAGCAGGGTGCTACAAGGTTGGTTGATTTGGCGACACTGACGGGTGCCTGTATTGTTGCTCTGGGAAATACGGTATCTGCACTCATATCCAATGATGATGAATTTGTAGAGAAAGTAAAAATTGCGGCAGGAAATGCGGGGGAAAAAGTTTGGCAGTTACCTTCATATCCGGAATATAAAGAGCAGATCAAGAGCGATATAGCCGATCTTAAAAATACCGGCGGAAAAGGAGCAGGCACAATTACTGCAGGATTATTCCTTGGAGAATTTGTGGGAGAAAATCCTTGGGTACATATAGATATCGCAGGCACATCTATGATTACCGATGATAAGAGCGGCTTGGTCAAAGGCGCTACGGGTGTAGGTGTGAGGACACTGTATCACTTGGCAAAATCCATGGAAAGATAAGGTGATATATAAATAGTTTAAGTATTCAGTAAAAATACAATAAAATTATATTGGCCTCTCCGGCAGGGATATAAACAGGGGTACTCGTGGTGCAAGTGCGGTTTTATCCTCCAAATATATTATGGAAATAAGGGTTATGCACAACAAAAACCATTTTTTCATATTATATATAAAGGCTTAATTTGCCTATAATCGTAAGGTGATTATATAGAAATGCGATTGATGATATATATGACGAAAATCAGATTTAAGGAGCTGGGGGGGATGAAATTTGGCTGGTAATAAAGAAAGTATTTATATAAATATGCACGATAGCCGAACCGGTAAAGCGTTGACAGAATCGTTGGAAGAGATGGTAAAACAATTAGTGGCATGCAGTATGCCACTAAATTTTCATATAGAAGCATTAAAATGTCAGAGTATCATTATGAGGACTAAGCTTATCAGGCAATTGAAAGATTATGAAGAGCGCAGAGAGTATAAAGCTAAAGAGGTTGATATTACAACGGAAGATTTCATAAAGGCCATACCTTTGGAAGAATACAGGGAGATATGGCAGGAGAATTATGAATCGTATATAAAAAAATTGGAGAAATCGGTGAATGAAACTGAGGGAAATATTTTATTATTTAACAATAAACCCATAGATGCAAGATTTCATTTGGCTTGCGGAGGTTCTACGGAAAATAGTGAAAATGTTGACGGAAATGTCATTCAGTACCTGAGGAAGGTACTCTGTAATTACTGCCAAAAAAGTCCGTATTCTTTAAATTATCGGGATATTCCTATTGAAAAAATAGAAGAGAGATTAGATGTAAAACTGACAAGTAATAATGTTTTGAGGGATATTCCTATTTATAATATGATAGACGGCATTATAAGGGATAAACAAGACAGAATAGTAAAAATTAAAATAGGCGGGAAGGAATTTAAGGGAAAAGAAATAATTGAACTCTTAAATATTGATTCGACACGATTTGGGTGGCAGCCACAAATAATACGATTTTTCAGCATAGGGAAAGGTGACGGTTTGGGCTTGTGCCAGTATGGGGCTAATGCTATGGCTGAGGAAGGGATGCCGGCAGAACAAATTTTAAAATATTATTACACGGGTGTTGAAATTAAAATAATAAAGGATCCATGCATAAATAAGCCATTAAAAGGTAAACTAATAGTAATTGATCCCGCTCATGGCGGAAAAGACGGAGAAGGTTATATAGGAAAACAGGGGCTGAAGGAAAAAGATGCCAATTTATCCATTTCCCTGTATCTGGAAGGAGAATTACGGGATTTAGGTGCAAAGGTTTATTTAACCAGATATAAAGATGAAATTGTACATTTGGAGGATAGGGCACGAATAGCTAATGATATAATGCCTAATTTTTTTATCAGTATTCACCAAAATTATTTTAATCATCCTTCCAAATCGGGGACAGAAATTTATTATTTTAAGGGAGATACTGTCGCTAAGAAACTTGCAAAAGAAATAATGAAAGTGCTCACGAAAAATCTTAATACCCTTGATAAGGGTATAAAACAGGCCGATTTTTTTCTGCTGAAATCAGTGATTGTCAGTTCCATTCATGTGGAAGTAGTTTATATCTCAAATCCTGTCGAAGAAACAATGATGATGGATATGGGTTTTAGAAAGAAGGTTGCCAAGTCTATTGCGGAGGGTTTTGTAAATTTTTATAGATATGTGTAATTCTAATTTTAAAATAGCAATTCAAACAAAACATGCTATAAAATCTAATATATGCTATTTGACAAACGGGTTAATTACGTTGTATAATATATAGCTAACCATTTGAC
>DASRMO010000174.1:0-7482 GCA_035647895.1 Clostridia bacterium | reverse complement strand
GTAACTGTAAGAACCACTATAAGCAACATTATCACTATACTCTCTTTATTTAACTTCATCCTTTAATCTCCCCTATCTTTTATGTGGATTATTCTTACAACTCTTCTATAATATCTCTCAATTTCTCCAACATCTCATGCTGATCCGTCGTATCTACTCTATAGATAAAATAGGGCTCCGCCGTTGCATTAAATGTTACTTCCCTATTATATTTATAAAGTATATCACCGATCTTTTCGGCATTTATCTTGGAATCATCTTTGAACTGAATACGAATATTTTTCCCATTTTGAGTGACGGATGTTATTTTAAAAGCCCTCGCAACAGACTTTATATATGAAATTAGAAGTAAATTTTGTGTATTCGACGGTATACTGCCGAAACGCTCCTTTATCTCCTCTTCTATTTTATACATATCGTCTACATTGCGTATGGATGCAATTTTCTTATATATTTCTATCTTGTGACCCTGATCTTTAATATAATTTTCCGAAATATAGGCATTGACGTTAATTTCAATAATTGTATCCTCAAGCCTTTCAACATGGCCTCCCTTCAATTGCCTCATGGTCTCTTCCAACAGTTTAACATATAGATCATAGCCGATTGCTGCCATATGCCCGTGTTGTTCGCCTCCGAGAAGATTGCCCGCTCCTCTTATCTCCAGATCCCGCATAGCTATTTTAAATCCCGATCCGAATTCGGTAAATTCTTTTATTGTTTTGAGCCTTCTCTCCGCCACTTCGGAGAGCATTTTATCTTTTTCATACATAAGATACGCATAACCCTGCCGGTAGGACCTGCCGACCCTGCCCCGCAGCTGATATAATTGCGACAATCCCAGTTTATCCGCATCCAAAATTATTATAGTGTTTACATTGGAAATATCTATACCTGTCTCTATAATCGTTGTGCTGACTAATACGTCATATTTTCCGCTCATATAGTCCAGCATCACCTTTTCCAGCTGTCTTTCGGACATCTGCCCATGTGCCATTGCAATTCTGCCCTGGGGCACCGTCTGTGCCAATTGGTTGGCCACTCTATGAATGTTTTGCACTCTGTTGTACACATAATATACCTGCCCGCCCCTCGATATTTCCTTTATGATAGCATCTGTAACTATGGCCTCGTTATATGCCAGTACATAGGTTTGAACAGGAAACCTCTCGTCAGGAGGCTCTTCGATAAGACTCACATCCCGAATACCTATCATGGACATGTGCAAAGTCCTAGGTATGGGTGTTGCTGTTAATGTTAACACGTCCACAGTTTTTTTCAACTGTTTTAAAGTTTCCTTGCTTTTTACGCCAAAGCGTTGTTCCTCGTCTACCACGAGCAATCCTAAATCTTTAAACTGCACATCCTTGGATAATAATCTATGAGTCCCGATAATTATATCTATATTGCCGGTTCTCATCCCTTCTAAAATCTGCCTTTGTTCTCCGGGGCTTTTAAAGCGGCTAAGCATCTCTATGTTTATAGGAAATCCCGAAAATCTCTGTTTAAACGTGTTGTAATGCTGCTGAGCTAAAATTGTTGTGGGTACTAAAAACGCTACCTGTTTGCTGTCCACGGCCGCCTTAAATGCTGCACGGATAGCTACCTCTGTTTTGCCATATCCGACATCGCCGCATAATAATCTGTCCATGGCCCTTTCCTTTTCCATATCCCGTTTCACTTCTTCTATGCATCTCAACTGGTCGGGTGTTTCCACATAGGGAAACAGGTCTTCAAATTGTTTCTGCCAATCTGTATCTCTGCTGAATTCAAATCCTTTGGTCCTTTCCCTCTCCGCATAGAGTTTTAACAAGTCCTCCGCCATATCTTCTATCGCTTTTTTTGCTTTTGTCTTTGCTCTCGACCATTCGACACTGCCTAATTTATTCAGTTTTGGAGGTGCATCCTCGCTTCCTATATACTTCTGTATGAGGTCCATCTGGTCTGCTGGCACGTATAAAAAATCTTCCCCCAGATAGGATATCTTGAAATATTCTTTTGTGGCACCTTCTATTTTGAGCTCTTCCATCCCTATATATTTCCCGATACCATAGCCTTCATGTACTACATAATCCCCTACATTTAAGTCTGTAAATGATTTGATCAGGGAACCGTCTTTTCTTTTGACTGTTTTTCGCTGCTGTTTGTGAACGCCGTAAATTTCAAAATCTGTTATGAGTACGTATTTGTTTCTTATATATTCAAAACCCCTGCGCAAATTGCCATTAACTATGACTGCCTCTCCTGTGACTAAATTTCTTTTAGCGGTTGAAACAATGCCTGCATTTATTTCATTGTTTTTTAAAAGTTCCGACAGCCTGACTGCCCTCTCTTCCGTACCCGGAACCAGTACTATCTTGTAACCCTTGTACTGCAATCTTTTTATCTCCTTTATTAAAAATTCCATTTTGCCGTTAAAGGATTGCATAGGCCTTGTGTCAAAATTGATTACTTCTTTTATCGGAATATCCTTTATAGCCTTGGGCAACAGGCTCAGTGCAATCAACCTGTGTTTCTGAAGTCTTTCTATTATCCTGTTATAGTCAAGCACCAATTCCCCTTGTTTTGGAAATACCTCTCCCCTTTCCATAAGGATATTAAAGCTCTGACGAAATTCGTCTATATAGCCATCGGATTTCTCCCTCAAGCGATTGGGGTCATCTAATATAAAAATGGTGTCCCTGTTAAAATAATCTAACAATGTACTCGGTTTTTTATATATATAAGGCAAAAATTTCTCTATGCCTTTGAAATTTTCAAACCCTTTTAATTTTCCTATGATTTCCTCAAGTTTTTCTTTTAAATTCCGCCCGGCATCTATATCTAATTTTCTACCGACCAATTCGTAATCCCTGTGTAATTTTGAGGAAATTTCCTCTATATCAAAGTCTTTTATGATCGTTTCTTCGGCAGGATAGATCTTTACAGAATCAACTCCATCCATAGAGCGCTGTGTATTTACTTGAAACCGGCGGATGGAATCCACCTCATCACCAAATAATTCTATCCTAAACGGTGTTTCCGAGGACCCCGGGAAAATATCTATAATATCTCCCCTTATGCTGAACTGCCCCCGCTCCTCCACTATATCCATTCTCTCATAACCTTGGAGGACGAAGGTCTCTATTATGTCCGTCAAATCCACCGTTTTCCCTACCTCAAAACTTATCCGATTTTCGGCATAAGAGACCGGGGGCGGCAGTTGATGCAGCAGTGCCTCTATTGATGTTACAACAATGCAGCCCTCTTTTTCTATGATTTTTTCTATCGCCCTCATTCTCTCTTCTTCCGCATCGTGGCTTATAGCTTCCATATGATAAAATACTATATCTTTTGCCGGAAATAGTAAAGCCTTATTTCCTGTATAAAATTTCAGATCTTCATATATTTGTTTAGCTTCCATATCATTGTATGTTATCATGCAAACTTGGCCTTTTGATTCGCTATTAATTCCGTATATTATATGTGATTTTTGGGTTTCATTGAGCCCATATAACGCTATGGGGGTTTTCTCTTTTTTAATATTATCTATAAGCTGCATGTAGTCCATGGAATTTTTCATCGGTGCGAGCAACAATTCCTTGTCCATTCTTATCACTTCCTAAATACCCTTTAATATTTGAAATGCCTACAAGGCGGTCATAGGCCTCCCTACATATAACTGTAGGGACAACCTATAATCGCCTAAAAAAACCATGGGGTCAGGTTCAGTGGCCGACCCGCAAGTTGGGTGGCAAGGGGACGCTTTGTTGGGTGGCAAGGGGACGCTTTGTTTGCCAGATTGCACATGGCAGTGGGTGCCAAGGGGACGCTTGAGGCCTCCCCATCTACCTAATCCTTGGTGGCAAGGGGACGTTTTGTTTGCCAGATTGCACATGGCAGTGAGGTGGCAAGGGGACGCTTGATGCCTCCCCATCTACCTAATCCCTAACCTCTGATTTCGTTACATACCAATTCCATCCGCTGTGTAACAACCAGGCGAGAAATACCCCCCAATAAATCGAATAACCCGCTTTCATTGTAAAATAAACCGCGGCTCCAAAAACACTGTGGCTTATTAAACTCGCTAAAGCCGCCCATTTGCCTATTCTTTTTGATGAATTTACTATATCATATATGCCTTCTACCAGCCCAAATACAAAATGAGCAGCTATCATGTCCGCATTTAAAATAAAAGCCATGGCAGTTTTGCTGCTTTCCTCTATAAATGGTACTGCTATAATAATTCCCTTGTTTCCTATTTCTTTTAATACAAATTTATTAAATATATAAGAAATCAATGCTGCAACAATCCCTGCAAGTACGGGCATTGAACGAACTCCTTTGCAAATGTTGCGTAATTGTCTAACAATACGTTGCTAATAAAAACCATGGGGTCATGGTTTTTTCTGACTCATTGGTCGGCCACGGTGCCTGACCTCATGGTCTTTTCGTTGTATTTGTTCATTGCTGATAAGATTCCGTTGGTGACTATGGTTTCACATGCCAGGGCGGCTTTTTCGATCGCTTCAAGTATTATGGGTATTTCTTCTTCTGAAAACCTGCTCAAAACATAGTTTGACAGGTCCTCAAATTGTGGTCCCCCGATACCTATCCTGACTCTGGGGAATTGGTCGGTTTGTATTTGATATATAATGGATTGCATCCCCCTATGACTTCCGGAACTTCCTTTTTCTCTTACTCTGATGGAACCCAATTCTATATCTACATCATCGTAAACCACTGTAATGTTTTTGGTATCTATTTTATAAAATTGCACCAAATCCTGAAGGCTCTGTCCGCTCAAGTTCATGAATGTCTGGGGTTTAACCAATATCACTTTTTTCCCGCCGATATGCCCTTCCCCGCACAACGCCTTATGTTTCAATCGCTTTATTTCTATATTGTTTCTTTTTGCTAACAGGTCTATCGTTTCAAATCCTACATTATGCCTCGTGGCATCGTATTTTTTCCCCGGGTTTCCAAGCCCAACTATTATGTGCATATTTTTCACCCTCTATGCATTTTATGGGTTTAACAGGCAGATACATAAACCCGCCGAACTGTGTGTCCGCTACCCCTATGATTCAATCAAATAGTTTACTCACGGAAATATTTTTGTAAATCCTTCGAATCGCTTCCGCGAATATAGGTGCTACCGACATAACTTTAATTTTACTGATCATTTTACCTTTCGACAGGGGAATAGTATCTGTAACAACAAGCTCTTTGATTACAGAATCCTGAATTCTTTTTATAGCAGGCCCGGAGAGTACGGGATGGGTACAACAAGCATACACATCTCTAGCACCTAATTCTTTCAAAGCATTAGCCCCATGCACCATTGTACCTGCGGTATCGACTATATCATCGATTAAAATAACATTCTTATCCTTTATATCCCCGATAATATTCATTACCTCCGCCTCATTTGCATGTGGCCTTCTCTTATCAATGATAGCGATGGATGTATCCAACAAGTTTGCAAAATTTCTTGCCCTTGTCACACTCCCTAAATCCGGAGAAACTACTACTATATTTTCCATATATTTTTTTATAAAATGCCTCGCCAATATCGGAACACCTAAAAGGTGATCTACCGGAATATTAAAAAATCCTTGAATTTGTGTAGCATGCAGATCCATGGTTAAAATTCTGTCCGCACCCGCCGATGTCAATATATCCGCTACTAACTTTGCAGTAATGGGATCCCTAGCCTTAGCTTTACGGTCTTGACGTGCATAACCGTAATAAGGTATCACAGCTGTTACCCTCCCCGCAGAAGCCCTTCTGAACGCATCTATTAAAATCAACAATTCCATTAAATTATCGTTTGCCGGTGGACATGTAGGCTGAACGACAAAGATATCTTTACCTCTTACACTCTCTTCAATATTTACAGAAATCTCTCCGTCACAAAAAGTCGATACTTTTGCCTTCCCCAAGGGTATACCTATCGCATCCGAAATATTCTGTGCCAATGCTATGTTAGCATTGCCGGTAAATAATTTAACTTCACTCATGCTCATTTTAAACCTTCCTCCTTAGTTGTATAAAATCATCTTATTTCTTTAATAATCCTTTTTTATTCACCCAACCTTCTTTGTTTTCTTGACGTGCCCTTGCTATTGCCAAAGCGCCCTCCGGTACCTCCGAGGTAATGGTAGAACCACAGGCTATATATCCATCCTTTTTGACAACCAATGGGGCAATCAAATTTACATTGCTGCCTACAAAGACATTATCTCCTATTATAGATCTGTTTTTTTCTTTACCGTCATAATTAACAAAAACAACCCCGCAGCCAATATTTACATTTTTACCCACATCCGCATCTCCGATATAAGATAGATGAGAGGCACTGGTATGACTATTTATTTTTGAATTTTTAACTTCTACGAATGTCCCGATTTTAACATGCTCCCCTATGCTGCTGTTTGGGCGCAAATAGGCATAGGGGCCTACTGTTGTATAATCGCCTACACTGCTATCGATAATCGTAGAACTTTGTACCTCTACTTCATTGCCGATAATACTGTTTTCTATTCGGCTGTTTTGTCCAATGATACAACCCTCTCCTATTACGGTATTACCTATTAATATAGTTCCGGCATATATAACAGTGTCTATACCTATTGTAACAGTTTTTTCTATATATGTGTGCTCCGGATTGATTATTGTTACGCCATTTGCCATATGGTTCCTATTTATCCTTTTTCTCATTATAGCTTCTACCTCTGCCAACTGCCCCCTGGAATTGATTGCCATAATTTCTTCGTAATCCTCTGTTTTATATATCCCGGTTTTAAAACCCACGTTGTGCATAATCGGTAATACATCTGTTAAATAGTATTCTTTTTGAATATTATCGTTCCCAAGTTTCAGGAGCACATCTTTCAATGTATTGCCGTCAAAACAATATATACCTGAATTGATTTCCGTTATAGATTTCTCTTCTGCTGTGGCATCTTTCTCTTCTACTATTTTTTGTAGCCGATTCTCAGCATCCCTGATAATCCTCCCATAACCTTCCGGATTCGGCAAATCGGCTGTGAGCACCGTGGCTCCGAAGTCTCCCTTCTTATGATAATCAATCATAGCCCTTAATGTCTCTTCCGTGATCAAAGGCCCGTCCCCGCATAACACCAATATTGTACCTTCTTTAATATTATCATATGCCATCATCACAGCGTGCCCTGTCCCCAATTGTTCCTCCTGAAGCACAGTTTTTATCTCCGAAGAAAGATTTTCTTTTACCTTTTCCGCCTCGTGGCCAACTACTACGATGCATTCTTCTATACCGGAATTATTTACCGTATCTATAACATGTTTGAGCATAGTTTGTCCACAAACCTTATGAAGTACCTTCGGTAATTTGGATTTCATCCTCGTACCTTCCCCCGCAGCCAGAACAATTGCTTTTAACTCCATATTTATCTCACCTCAATATCTATTTTAAATACCATAGGTATTATATTCTTTTATCCGTGACTACTATATAGT
>DASRMO010000173.1:0-6089 GCA_035647895.1 Clostridia bacterium | reverse complement strand
AAATATGGGCACCCAGAGCTTTGACACTTCTGGCTATACTCATAAGTTGTTCTTCGCTCTCTACAGAGCAGGGTCCTGCCATGATTGAAATATTTCCTCCGCCGATTTTTATACCGTCAACATCTACAATAGTATCCTCCGGGTGGAATAATTTATTGGCGAGCTTGAACGGATGTTGCACCTTAAGCACTCGTTCTACATTTTTATTTGCTTCTATCTGTCTTAAATCAATCTTTGTCGTATCACCTACCAATCCGAATATAAAGTAGTTTTCTCCCTGTGACCTATGGGGGGTAACGCCCATTTCTTCCAGTTTTTCCGACATTTTTTCAATCTCTTCCGCAGGTGTACCTACCTTCATAACAACTATCATTTTGTATTCCTCCTTTATTTTTTTATTTAATCTATTGTTCCAAGCCTCCATCTCTAACCTCTTGTCTTCAAATGCGTTTGACCTACCATGCTAGAAATCGGATATCGGTTTGCCTGTATTCCGGACCCTCCTTAGGATGTTGTACATTTTTATAGTTAATTACCTTCTATAGGGTTTCCGGCACCCTGTTCTTCAGCTTCCAACCCCCAGTATGGGCTAGGTCATAAAGGTAATAAAAAAAGAGACTTCTCGAAGAGTCTCTCTGTTTTAAAAGTTATAAATACACATTTTCCAAATTTATTATAAAATTTGATAGTCGGGTAGCCATCTTCGATATGGTAAATCATCTATTTTTTTGTATGCAAAATAACCGGCGCTATAAAAGTAAAAGCCTCGGTAAAAGTTAAAAAAATAGATATTAGATTTGCGTTCATTCGATTTTGGACATACCATTTTAATCAACCTTAATTCAAAATATTTTCTAAACATTGGAATTTGTTTTGAATTACACTATAGTATATTCTACAAAATCATCCGTGTCAACGATAATTTTCAAAAAATAAAAAAGTTATTTTAAAATATGGTGTGCACCTCTCCATTAGGGGACTTGACAGTTTTTAGAAAATTGTGTATATTATAGCACATAGTTTTATGGGAAATTGGAGAGTGGAGCAGATGGTAAATATTAAACAAATTTGTATTATAGGCCTTGGCTTGATGGGGGGTTCTTTTGCACTTGCATTAAAAAACAGGGGTTTTAAAGGAATAATAGTGGGCTATGATATATCTAAGGATTGCGTAGAAGAAGCACTATCGGCGCAGGCGATAGATAGGGCGGCAGATAACCCGAAAGAGGCAGTCATCGATGCGGATGTTGTAATTATAGCTGTTCCCGTGAGCAGATATGAAATTATATTGAAGGAAATAAGCGATTCTTTACGTTCGGGTTGCATAGTTACGGACTTGGGCAGTGTAAAGGTGCAAGCCCTTCAAATAGTTAATAAATTACTGCCGGAGCATGTATACTTTGTGGGCGGACATCCTATGACGGGTTCCGAAAGGGAAGGATTTAAAGCAGCCGATCCGTTTTTATATGAGAATGCATATTATTTTTTAACTCCCGAGGAAGATACACCTATTAATGCGTTAAAAACCGTAGAACATATGGCAAAAAATTTGGGGGCTTATACCGTACATCTTTCTCCGGAAGAACATGATTTGATTGTCGCCCGGATAAGTCATTTGCCCCACATAATAGCCATAACTTTGGTAAATTTTATTGATAAGAGCAAGGGTATATCCTATTTACCATTTGTAGGAGGCGGTTTCAGGGATACAACGAGAATTGCATCCGGAAATCCCAACATGTGGAAAGATATTTTATTTGCTAATAAAAAAGAGATAATAGAAGGCATTGAATCTTTTCAATCACTTTTGAACGAATTTAAATGTTATTTAGAACAAGGTAAAAATGAGCATGCTATCCAATTTCTCAGAAATGCAAAATCAATACGGGATAGTATTCCTTATTATAGGCGGGATTATATGTCTACTCTTTTTGAAGTTATAGTATCTATCGAGGATAAACCGGGTACTATTGCGGGGCTCACTCAACTGATCAGCTCCAATAATATTAATATCAAGCAAATAGAGATACTTCATTCAAGGCAGAATGAGGGTGGAGCACTCCGACTGGCTTTTGAAAGTGAGAGAGACCAAAACTCTGTTTTAAAGATTCTTGAACAAAATGGGTTTCATAATATGTATCCCATGATTTAGTTTAGGTCAGAAATGAAGAGTAAGAGGTAAAAAATCGGAATACCGGAAACAATGGGGTATTTCAAATATAATAAATACCGGACATGTGGCTTAACAGTAGTATGATAATAATTTTAAAATGAGGGAGGGATAATATATGAAATTGGGGTATTTGGGACCAAAGGGGTCTTACAGTTATGAGGCCGCAAGGATTTATGCCGCATATGCCGAACTTATTCCTATTGCAAGTTTTTATGAAATAATACAGGCAGTAGAAAAAGGGGATATCGATGAAGGGATATTGCCAATCGAAAATTCTACCGAGGGGGCGGTAACTTTTGTCATGGACGGGCTTTTAAAAACAGGAGAAGCTAGGATTATAGGGGAGTTGGTGTTGCCCATCCGCCACAATCTTGTAAGTTTAGGCGATGATATTGAAGAAATTGATTATATATATTCTCATCCGCAGGCTTTTGAACAATGTAGGGGATATTTCAGGAGATATATTCCCGGGGCTTCGTTAATTTCTTGTGAGAGCACTTCTTTAGCATGTGCCAAGGCAAAAAAGAAGGGTAGGGGTTTTGCTGCTATTGCAAACAACGAGGCTACCTTGATTTATAATTTGAATGTATTGAGATCTAATATTCAGGATAATTTTTTAAATCAAACGAGATTTGTTATTATAGGTAAAAAATCGGATCTAGAATGTGGTTATTGCAAGACATCTATCGCTTTTACCCTGCCGGATGATAGGCCTGGGGCTTTGTATAAAGTATTAAAGGAATTTGCAGATAGGGAGATAAATTTGACAAGGATTGAATCAAGGCCGGCCAAAACTGAGATAGGCAAATATATTTTTTATATTGATTTTATAGGAACACCGAAAAGTGATATTGTAGGGGAGGCATTATGTGAAATTAAAAATATGACTGTGTTTTTAAAAATATTAGGCACATATCCTACGGAATGCAGGTAGAACACAGGGAAATGGTTTTTTGTGTTTTCAAAAAGGGCGAACACATGGGTTCGCCCCTACAACAGATTAGCACACTTTTTATCACTCTAATATCTTTACATCATCACAGTTTTTGATTATTTCCAATGCCTCTTGTATTTTGTCCTCGTTTACCCGTATTACAAATGCATATTTATCGAGATTGATCGGAATACATGTATATGCATATTCCACATTTATACCGTATTGATAGAGCATATCCACAAAACCATACATTGAACCGCTGATGTCTTGGATTTCTATGGCTATCACATCCGTTATATTCACTCTAAAATTACTCTCTTTAAAAGATTCGACGGCCTTATCCGTATCATTGACGATCAATCTTAAAACTCCGTAATCCGCAGTCTCCGCTATAGTCAGCGCCCTTATATCTATATTGTTATCTGCTAATAATTTTAAAACATCTCTCAGACGCCCCTGTTTGTTCTCTAAAAAAACCGATACTTGCCTTTTGATAAGATCACCCCCTATTTTTATTCTAACACTTATACACGATATTTTGAATACCTCAGTATTTTATTATGTCTATGGCGATAAATAAAGTATTACAAATTTCTCTTGTCTATAACCCTTATAGCTTTACCTTCACTCCTTGGAATCGCTTTTGGTTCGACAAATCTGATTTTAGCGGATATACCTAAGACAGAATGTATTTTTCCCTTAATTTTTCTTTCCAATGCCTCCAGTATACTTATTTTATCGGAGAATGATTTTTCCGATAACTCTACCAATATCTCCAATACATCCAAACTTCCATCCCGCGTAACAATCAATTGATAATGGGGTTCCACTTCTCCAATCTCTAGAAGCACACTTTCCACCTGAGACGGGAATACATTGACCCCCCTTATTATGAGCATATCGTCCGTTCTGCCCGAAATTTTTTCCATACGGACATGAGTTCTGCCACATTGGCATTTTTCTTCGGTCAATTTTGTAATATCCTTTGTTCTGTATCTCAAAAGAGGTAATCCTTCTTTTGTTATTGTGGTAAATACAAGCTCGCCTTTTTCGCCGTAAGGAAGAGGCTCCAGGGTGATGGGATCGATTATTTCAGGTATGAAATGCTCCTCCCATATATGAAGGCCATTTTGACATTCACATTCCATAGCGATTCCGGGCCCCATTATTTCCGACAGGCCGTATATATCATAGGCTTTGATATTTAGTTTTTCTTCTATAGTTGTTCTCATGCCTTCGGACCATGGCTCTGCTCCGAGTATGCCGGCTTTTAAGGACAGGTCCGAAAGATCTATTTTCATTTCTTCAATTGCTTCTGCCAGATAAATGGCATAAGAAGGTGTACAGCACAGTATGGTTGCTCCGAAATCCTTCATGAGCATTATCTGTTTTTCAGTGTTTCCGCCTGACATGGGAATTACCGAGGCCCCCAATCTTTCCGATCCGTAATGAAGCCCCAATCCTCCTGTAAAGAGTCCATAACCATAGGATACTTGAACGATGGAATTACTGTCGGCCCCCGCACATACCATTGAACGCGCTACAATTTCGGCCCAGATTGTTATATCGTTTCTTGAATATCCTACCACTGTCGGCTTTCCTGTCGTTCCGCTGGAAGCGTGAATACGCACTATCTGCGACAGGGGTTTTGCGAACAGGCCATAGGGATAATTATCCCTTAAATCTTGTTTTGTTGTAAAAGGAAGCCTCGTCAAATCATTCAGTGATTTTATATCTTCAGGCATCATTCCGATTTCCTGAAATTTATTCCTGTAAAAAGGCACGTCATGATAGAGCCTCGAAACCAATTGTTTTAAATTTTCCAACTGGAGCCCTTTGAGTTCCTCCCTTTTCATACATTCTCTTGTTTCATTCCAATACATTTTTTACCCCTCACTTTCAAATGACAGATCTATCAGTTCTACTATTCAACATATTTTACAATTATTCAGTGTAAAACATACAAAAACCCCTCATCCATCAAAGGACGAGAGGCCAATTCGCGGTACCACCTTCATTGACTGCTATTATACAGTCCACTCGAATAAGAATACATGATCTGTTACTTTAATATTCCCTTCTACTAACGCAAGAATTGCGGTCAAACCTACTGTATTTTTCAGTCGACTACTTATGAGGGAACTTCGCCAAAATTCCAATTATCGGATTCCACCCGTACCGATTCTCTATAAATTTTCCTAGTGGTTACTTTCCTCAATCATTGTATTTATTTCTATAAACTTTCTAATATTATATTTGCTCCCGAAGTATTTGTCAAGAGCATAAAAAGGGGTGTAGTTATTCTATGATAATGCCATGTTGAGTTTATTCTGATAAAATTGCTCCCGAAGTATTTGTCAAGAGCATAAAAAGGGGTGTAATTATTCTATGATAATGCCATGTTGAATTTATTCTGATAAAATGTCACTACTATGAAAATTCTATATTTTTATCATTGCTATGAATATGAACGATAAATTTCCGCCGCCTTGCTTGACATTGTTTAAAAAACCTGATATTATTTCAAGAAATTATAAACTTGTTACAGCAATGAAGAAGAAACGTATACTATCATGAACAGTCCCAGAGAACCGGTGACAGCTGCAAACCGGTACTGTGTATAATATATAGATCACTTCTGAGCCGTATCTTTGAACGATTATTTTAGAATACCCAGTAAAGGATACCGATTAGTCCCGTTAAAGACTTAGGTTTATTGGAACCGAAGGGGTATTCGATTGTTTGAATGCAATGAGGGTGGTACCACGGGTAAATAGCCCGTCCTTGATACATATTTTCGAGGACGGGCTTTATTTTTCAAGGAGGGAGGAAAAATTATGAAAATGTTAGCAAAATCTTACGAAAACGATTTCAATTTCTTGGAGGCTAAAAACCGATTAGAAGGTATTTTAAAAGAGACCAAGATGGTATACAGTTGTGATTTCAGTAAGGAATTTAATAATCATATATATATAAAGC
>DASRMO010000172.1:0-4031 GCA_035647895.1 Clostridia bacterium | reverse complement strand
GAGAGACAAAATAGATAGAGTACTATGGCTATGCCCCTGTAGCGTTAAAGAAACGATAAGAAGGGAATTTAAAAAACACATGCGGGATTACAGGGGTAAGTTTGTTGTAGAGGGGATAGAAAGCCTATCATCCAGCGTAAGACTTAACAGCAGGCTCCTAAAGTTGGTGCGGGATGAGCGGATAATGTTGGTTGTGGATGAGAGCAACCTAGTAAAAAATCATAGGGCAAAAAGGACCATTAACATTACAAGACTATCTGAATACTGTCCTTATAGGCTAATCCTGAACGGCACTCCAATTACAAGAAACGAGGCGGACCTGTATGCTCAGTGGTATATTTTAGATTGGAGGATATTCGGGTACAGATCATATTGGAGCTTTTCAAACAACCACCTTGAATATGATGATTATGGGAGAATTAGAAATATTCTGAATGTAGACTATTTGGTTGGGAAAATGGCCCCCTACGCCTACCAAGTTAAAAAGTCGGAATGCTTGACACTGCCCGAAAAGACATATGAAACGACATATTTCCACCTGACAGATGAACAGGATTGGCATTATATGGAGATAGCAGACCTTTTAATGTTCGAGGTTGATGAATGGGAACCTCATACTATTTATAGGTTGTTCACAGGGCTACAAAATATACTGAGCGGATTGCGCATCACGGAAACGGATCCGTCTTTCAAAACAGAGTTGTTTTTTGATGATCCTATGGAGAATCCGCGAATGCAAAAGTTGATGGAATTAGTAGGCATGGATGAAGAGAAGACAATAATCTTTTGCACTTATACGCACGAAATTAAAGAGATTACCAAGTTACTCAATGAGAAATATGGCGAGGATACAGCCGTTGAGTTTTATGGAGATCTTAACCAAAAGGATAGACAAAAAAATTTGGATAAATTTGAGGGCCGGTCACAATATTTGGTGGCCAATAAAGCGTGTGCCGGCTATGGTCTCAACCTCCAATTTTGTAGCTATGTTATATATTACAGCAATGATTGGGACTATGGGACTAGGATACAGAGCGAGGACAGGGTGCACAGAATGGGGCAAACAGAGAATGTGCATTACATTGATATATGCGCAGCTGATACCTTGGATGAGCGAATACTGAAATGCCTAGAAAGGAAGGAAAACTTAGTTGATACTTTTAAATACGAGCTCGAAAATCAGAAAGACGTGAATATATTAGAAAAATATATCTATTATAAAAATAGAAAAGGCAGGAAAAAGGTTGGGGGAGTCGAAAAAGAAAGCGCAAAGGCAATAGAGGAATTAAAAGAAGGTGATGAGATTGGTTAAGGTATATACCGATATAAACGTATATGATGCGGCTATAGAAAGATTAAAATATGTATTTGAGGAATTTGACAATGTGCTGGTTGCTTTTAGCGGCGGCAAGGACTCTGGGGTATTGTTAAATTTAGCTTACGATTATGCTAAAGAAAACAACATGCTAGATAAATTAGCTATGTATCATTTGGATTACGAAGCTCAATACCAAGCTACCACAGACTATGTGACGGAATGCTTTGAGTCATATCCGGAGATTAAAAAATATTGGCTATGCCTGCCGATTGCCGCTCAGTGTGCAATAAACATGGAGCAGGATCATTGGATCCCGTGGGACAGAGACGATAGGGGCATATGGGTGAGGGACATACCTAATCACGAAGGGGTCATTAATGAGGATAATGTGCCATTCCCTTTTATAAAGGGTACATGGGATTACGATACCCAAAATGATTTTTGTCAATGGTACGCAAGCGAGAAGGGGAAAACCGCAACCCTTATAGGCAACAGAACGGATGAAAGCCTCAATAGGCAAGCTTCTATTACCAGCAAAAATAAAGTGAGACAACACAAGGGGAAACATTGGATAAACATTAGTCCTAAACAGGCTGATTTAGTTAACGCCTACCCGATCTATGATTGGGCCGTAGAGGACATATGGATTGCCAATGGCAAGTTTATGTATAATTACAATAAGTTGTATGATTTATTTTATCAGGCCGGATTATCCCTACATGACATGAGAGTGGCGAGCCCTTTTAATGACGCTGCAACAGGCTCTTTAAAAATATATAAAATAGTGGAGCCACACACTTGGGGCAAGCTGATTGGCAGGGTTAATGGAGTTAATTTTACCGGCATATACGGAAACACAACGGCGATGGGATGGAAGAGCATTACCCTACCCGAGGGGCATACTTGGGAAACGTATATGTATTTCTTGCTTGATACATTGCCCGAAAAGACCAGAGAAAATTATCTGAAAAAACTGGAAGTGTCGAAGAAATCTTGGAAGGTTGGAGGGGCGGTTGATGACAAGACAATTAGGGAATTGGAAGAAGAGGGTGCCCCGCTCATTCGGACGGGCGAACTGTCTAATAGGGGGGACAAGGACAAAGAGGTTGTTCAGTTTGATGATTACTTGGATGATACCACTGTTGAGGATTTTAGGAGGATCCCAACTTACAAAAGAATGTGCATTTGCATTATGAAGAATGATCACACCTGCAAGTACATGGGGTTCGCACAGACAAAGAAGGAAAAAGAAAAAAGAAAGGCCGCTATATCTAAATACAAAGACGTAATTAGGGGGAGATAGGATGATTAGGGTGATAGATAATAAAAATTATATAAGGTTCCTAACCTCCAACCAGGCCCAAAAGAAGCAGGTATCCCTAAATGATAAAGGAACCCACTATGGATACTACGAAGACGATAAACTGCTGGGGGTCATATCTGTTGCTGATACCAAAAACGTTAGAAGGGCCAAGGGGTTCTTGGTCAACGAAAGGCAGCAAAACCGGGGGATAGGAACAAAGCTCTTGGAACATATTATTGTCGATGACAAGGACATGACGGCATTTGCCACTGTTTATTCTTTTCCCTTGCTTAGCAAGCTTGGCTTTAGGGCCGAAAGCAAAAATGCAAACAATATAACTTTTATGAGGAGGCCCGCCCCCGGCAAATTTGTAATAACAGAAAAAGAAATAGAACACATAAAACCGCAATTGGCGGAATTGGCTAAACAAATATTATTATTAGATAGGGAGAAACAAAGGGCAACTACGGAATATACTTGTAAAAAGCTGAAGGAGTTGATAAGATGATTAGCCCTGTGTACAACATTAAGAGGGTGCCGATCGAAAAAATACAATCCAATGCCTACAATCCGAACGTGGTATCACCGCCGGAGATGACGCTATTGTATGTGTCGATCAAACAAGACGGATATACTATGCCGATAGTTTGCTATTACCTTGAAAGCGAAGATAAGTACGAGATTGTAGATGGGTTTCATAGGTACAGAGTGATGAAAGAAAATAAGGACATTTATGACAGGGAGGGCGGATGTTTGCCGGTATCCATTATAGATAAGCCGCTTGAAAACCGCATGGCGTCTACGATTAGGCACAACAGAGCTAGAGGGACTCACTCCATAGAACTGATGACCAACATAGTGGCCGAATTAGTAGACAGCGGAATGAGCGATGAATGGATAGCCAAAAATCTCGGCATGGACTGGAACGAGATATTGAGATTAAAACAAATATCCGGATTGGCGGATTTGTTCAAGGATAAAGAGTTCTCAAATTCGTGGGAGGCGAATTAAGGAGAAATGAAAACAAGTAAATTGATCTGCATGATTTCAGAACGAAGGAAGTATAGAATCTAATCAAATTACATTTTATATAAAGAGGCTTGTAGAGCTGGGATATTTGCAGATTGCCGGGACCAAGATCGCATTAACAGATAGGGGGAGGAATTATATATGTACGTATACGAAGTCGGACAAATAATAGAAGAATTTAGAGGCAGGCCAGAAGGGGTTAGATTTGACATGGCGGATGATGGGGCAACCCTGCTTATGTTTTTTAGCGGGCCCTCGAAGGGGGAAATAGAGAGTATAGGGAAGGGCAAAGTGCAGCTCGGCATGTTTGTTAAGGAAGATATCATTTTTATACTGAGCAAATTTGAAAACCTGCCTTGGATGGATGCGCCGTATCATGTT
>DASRMO010000171.1:0-6469 GCA_035647895.1 Clostridia bacterium | reverse complement strand
ATATTATGGGATATATAACCAGGGGGCGAGGGGTTTCAATTCATCGCAAGGACTGTTTGAATTTAGCAAATACCGAAGATGCCAAGGAGCGGTGGGTAGAAGTAGAATGGGATGTAGAAAAACCTACGGAGTTTCAAGTGGGAGTGCAGATTAAAGCAGTAGACCGTAAAGGGCTCTTATCCGATGTGACGACAGTATTATCCGAGATGAAAATATCCATCACTTCTTTAAATGCACGGACAGTAAAAGATGAGACAGCTATACTCAACTTGGTTTTAGAAGTTAATGATACAAAACATTTGGAAAAACTGATGCAGAAATTAAAAAACCTGAAAAGCATTATAAACATATCCAGGGTAACGGCTTAGTTGGAGGTTGATACTATGAGAGCTGTGGTTCAAAGAATATCCCAAGGAAAGATAGTTGTAAATGAACAGGTTTCGGGTGCCATCGATAAAGGGCTGCTGGTTTTTTTAGGTGTGACAAAGGAAGATACAATCGAAGATGCAAAATACATGGCTGAAAAAATTGTAAACTTGAGAATCTTTGAAGACAGCAACGGAAAAATGAATTTGTCCGTTATAGATATGGCGGGGGAGCTGCTGGTTGTATCCCAGTTTACCCTTTTTGGAGATTGCAGGAGGGGCAGGCGCCCGAGCTTTACAGATGCCGCACCGCCTGAAAGGGCTGATGAGCTCTATGAAATTTTTATAGATGAATGCAAAAAATTAGGAGTAAATGTTGAAACAGGTATATTTCAAACCCATATGGCGGTACATTCGATCAATGACGGGCCTGTAACCATACTGGTGGATAGTAAAAAAATATTTTAATTTTGATGGAGGGATTTTAATGTTTTTAGAAAGGATTCCGGCTGGAATATATGCTGTTAATTGTTATGTATTGGGAGATAAGGCGACAAATAAAGCCATTGTTATTGACCCGGGCGGGGATGTGGACCGAATTCTTAAATTGTTGGAGGATAACAATTTAAAATTAGAATACATCATATTAACTCACGCCCATGTAGATCACATAGGCGGGGTAGAGGAGCTCAAAAACAGGGCCGGTGTTCCAGTATATATGCATAAGGATGACTTGTATATGCTGATGGACAAAGTAGCTAATCAATCCGTTGCTTTAGGCGGGCCCGCCGTGGAAGCCGAAACCGACAATTTTGTAAAGTTTGTGGAAGATGGAGATATATTGGAGTTAGGTGAATTGGAGTTATCTATTATCCATACACCGGGGCATACCGAGGGCGGTATATCTATCTTGGCAGGCAAATTTATTTTTACAGGTGATACATTGTTTGCCAGTTCCATAGGAAGAAGTGATTTGGAAGGCGGGAACGAAGAGAAACTGATGGATTCACTCAAGAATAAATTGTTTACATTGGATGATGATTTAATTGTTTTACCCGGACATGGGTCGGCTACCACTATGGGGGTTGAAAAAGCCACTAACCCCTATGTAGAGTAAAATGAGGAAGAGCAGGCTGAAAATTAAACTTAAACCTCTCATACCTTATATTTTGGGGATGCAGGGGTTTTTATTCATATAAAGGTATCGAATCATGTGGAATGAAGGGAGAAAGTTTTATGATACAGAGACCGAAGGGTACGGAGGATGTTCTGCCCAAGGAAGTATATAAATGGCATTACGTAGAAGATGTGATAAGAAAAATAGCAAAGAATTTTGGATATGAAGAAATAAGGACTCCTATTTTTGAACATACGGAACTTTTCGAACGCGGGGTCGGTGATACTACGGATGTAGTTGAGAAGGAAATGTATACATTTACTGACCGCGGAAATAGGAGTATCACATTAAAACCGGAGGGGACGGCACCGGTAGCGAGGGCATTCATAGAACATAAACTCTATGCGGACACACAACCTGTAAAGATGTTCTATATCACGCCGGTTTTCAGATATGAAAGGCCCCAGGCAAGAAGATACAGGCAGCATCATCAATTTGGCATCGAAGTTTTCGGTTCTCCCAATCCCTCCGCGGATGCCGAAGTCATCAATTTAGCCATGACGGTTTATAAAACCCTTGGGGTTAAAGATCTTGAGCTCAGAATAAACAGTGTAGGCTGCTCGAAATGCAGGGCGGAATACCATAGAATACTCAAACAATACCTGGGGGATAGATTGGATAAATTATGTATGACCTGCAGAGGGAGGTTTGAGCGCAACCCTATGAGAATTATTGATTGCAAATCAAATGCCTGCCAAGCCGAATTGGTGGAAGTGCCCCTCATTTTAGATCACATCTGTGACGAATGCAGGGATCATTTCGAAGCCCTGAAGAAGTATCTTGAGATATTGGAATTAGAATATGTGGTGGATCCCAGAATTGTTCGCGGATTAGATTATTATACCAAGACCGCATTTGAGATTATCACCGATGAAGTGGGTAAAAGAGGGACCGTATGCGGGGGCGGAAGATATGACAGGCTTGTGGAAGATTGCGGCGGGCCCGGCACGCCCGGTGTGGGCTTTGGAATGGGCTTGGAAAGAACCATATTGACATTAGAGAATAAAGGCATAGAAATTCCCAAACCGACGGGACTGGATGTGTTTATAGTGACAATCGGTGATGCGGCATCCTATGAGGGTTTTAAATTATTGAATCAATTCAGAGAAGCCGATTTGACTGCGGATATAGATCATTTGAGCCGCAGTGTAAAGGCACAGTTTAAATATGCCGATAGATTGATGGCCGGCTATACAATTGTAATAGGAGAGGAAGAATTATCCAAAGGAACTGTAAAACTGAAAGATATGATCAACGGAGGAGAGATAGAAGTAGCCTCAGATGATATAATTGATGTACTTAAGCAAAATATTGCATGCAATAGGGGGTAATCTTGTGAAATTAAAAAGGACGCATATGTGTGGGGTTTTAAGCAAAAAGAACATCGGTGACGAGGTAATATTATCAGGTTGGGTACAGAGGAGAAGGGACCTGGGTGGTTTAATATTTGTAGACTTGAGAGATATAACCGGTATCATGCAAATAGTATTTGATAATGACATATCCCAAGTTGCTTTTGAAAATGCGGAACAATTAGGTTCGGAATATGTGATCACCATAAAGGGAAAGGTTTATGAGAGAGAATCTATAAACCCCAATATGCCGACGGGTGAAATAGAAGTTTTTGCGGAGGAGATGGAAATTTTAAATCAATCTGAAACACCGCCAATATATATCAAGGATGATGATGACGTTTCAGAAAATTTAAGGCTTAAATACAGATATTTAGATTTGAGAAAATCCACAATGCAGGGCAATTTAATGTTGCGGCACAAAACAGCTCAGATTGTAAGAAATTTTTTGAGCGATGAGGGGTTTTTAGAGGTGGAGACACCGATGCTGACAAAAACAACTCCCGAAGGTGCAAGGGATTATCTGGTGCCCAGCAGAATAAATCCGGGTAAATTCTATGCATTACCTCAATCACCCCAATTATTTAAACAACTTCTGATGGTATCGGGCATGGAAAAATATTTTCAGATAGTAAAATGTTTTAGGGACGAGGACCTCAGGGCGGACAGGCAGCCTGAGTTTACTCAGATTGACCTGGAAATGTCCTTTGTTGATATAGATGATGTGATAGAAGTAAATGAAAGATTGTTACGGAAGATATTCAAAGAGATATTAAATATAGACATACATTTACCTATAGATAGGATAACTTATAGGGAAGCGATGGAACGTTTCGGTTCCGACAAACCGGATATCAGATTCGGTTTTGAATTAGTGGATTTGAACGAAACAGTAAAAAACTGCGGGTTTAAAATATTTACATCCGCCGTCGAAAATGGCGGGGCTGTTAAAGCAATCAATGTTAAAGGGCATGGGGACAAATTTAGCAGAAAAGATATTACAAAGCTTGAGGATTATATAAAAGATTACGGTGCCAAGGGGCTTGCCTGGGTTAAAATAACCGGTGACGGAATCACATCTCCCATCGCTAAGTTTTTTACAGATGAAGAGATGGAATCCATATTGAGAGTTATGGATGCATCGGAAGGGGATTTGATATTATTTGTTGCAGACAAAACACAGGTGGTGTATGATTCGCTGGGGCATCTGAGAGTGGAGATTGCCAAAAGGTTGGATATGCTCAATAAAGATGAATTTAAATTGGTCTGGGTAACGGAGTTCCCGCTGTTCGAATATGATGAGGGAGAAGGCCGTTATGTTGCAAAACATCATCCCTTTACCTCACCCATGGATGAGGATATTGAGATCATGGAATCAAATCCGGATAAAGTCAGAGCCAAGGCATATGATATTGTACTTAACGGCCATGAAATTGGAGGGGGAAGTATAAGAATTCATACCTCCGGACTTCAACAAAAAATGTTTAAAGCACTGGGCTTCGCCGAGGATGAAGCGCAGGAAAAATTCGGATTTTTATTAGATGCATTCAGATATGGTACACCGCCCCATGGCGGGATTGCCTATGGGCTGGACAGGCTGGTGATGATTTTAGCAAAAGAAGATAATATAAGACAGGTAATAGCCTTCCCCAAAACCCAAAATGCCACCTGCCCGCTGACAGATGCTCCAACCTTTGCGGATGAAAAACAATTAAGCGAGTTGAATATAGCCGTGATAGGGGATAAGGACTGATATCACATTTAGAAATAAAGGAGATAAAGAACGATGCCGCATCCTTTTTCAAGAACAGAATTATTGATAGGGGCCGAAGGGCTTGAAAAATTAAAAAACAGCACCGTAGCTATATTCGGCATAGGAGGAGTGGGGTCCTCTGCGGCGGAGGCACTGGCGAGAAGCGGTATATATACGCTAGTGCTGATAGACGATGATTATATATGTTCAACCAATATCAACAGGCAGATACACGCATTGCACAGCACCATAGGCAAGCCCAAGGTAGAAGTGATGAAGGCACGTATTTTGGATATCAACCCGGAAGCAACAGTTATAACATATAAAGAATTTTATAACAGTGAAAATGCGGGAAAATTGTTGTATAATGATTATGATTATGTAGTAGATGCAATTGACACGATTGATTCCAAATTGGATTTAATTGAAAGATGCAAAAAGTACGATATTCCAATTATAAGTTCCATGGGTATGAGCAATAAATTAGATCCGGCTAAATTAGAAGTATCGGATATTTACGATACATCCGTCTGTTCTCTGGCAAAGGTAATGCGTAAGCAGCTTAGAAAAAGAGGGATCCGGGACTTAAAAGTCGTATATTCAAAAGAAGATGTACCGGATGCACCGGGGACGGTTCCTGTTGCATCTCGGGATGCACAAGAGGATGTACTGGGGACGGTTCCTGTTGCATCTCGGGATGCACCGGGAACGGTTCCTGCTGCATCTGTTTTACCCCATAATGCATCGGGGGAGGGCAAAACCTGCGGGACAAAACGCCGGATTTTAGGCAGTGTACCCTTTGTGCCTCCCGTCGCCGGATTGATTATGGCTTCCGAGGTAGTTTATGACTTGATCCATGCCGGCCCACCGGCACTCTAATATCCGACATCCAATATAGAAGGAGGAAAAACAATGAAACAAAGCGGAATTATTATATCTGTTAATGATGATAGAGCAAAAGTGATGCTGCAGAGACAAACAGCCTGCGGCGACTGCAAAGCATGTAAGATGGGCAGTGAGGATGCTAAAATAGAGGTAGATGCTATCAATTCCGTCAATGCAAAAATAGGGGACCATGTTGAAATAGATATAGAGCATCAGAGTTTCTTATCTGCTGCCTTCATAGTGTATCTCTTGCCATTATTCGCTCTCATCGGGGGAATATTTATAGGGAATGCGATTTTGAACATGGTCGGAATGACGGAATACAAGGATCTTGGTTCAGGCCTGTTCGGTCTTTTATTAACAGCTATAACCTATATCATCATCAGATCTAAAGAGAAATCATTTAGGTCAAATAAAAAATTTATCCCAATCATTACGAGTATCCTGAACGAATAGGATCTGAATAAAAAGGCATTATAAATAACAGGTAAACGGTTGTTAACAGAAATTGCTTACCTGTTATCTATTAAAAATCGAAGCATATTTGTTTAATCAGTAGGGTTTTGTTTTCCGTCCCGCCCAAGCGTCCCGGTTTTGTTTTCATCCCATCTAAGCATTCGGGTTCTGTTTCTACTTTGCTTAATCGGCCGGCGTTACGGTGTGACGGCAAACTCATTGATTACCGGTTCTGTTTCTACTTTGTCTAATCGACCGGGTTCTGCCTTTGCCTTCTATAAGTATTTATCGAGAGCACTATGACTAATGCACCGGCGATTGCCATGGATATTAAAAATGCTTCACTTCCGTAATCGGCGACCTTATCAAATTGTTTTTCCACAACCGAGAGCATGGTATAATACAGGCCAAACCCGGGGACTAAGGGAATAATACCGGGTATTATATATACCGTGATAGGATTTCCATCCGTGATTGCAAG
>DASRMO010000170.1:0-2281 GCA_035647895.1 Clostridia bacterium | reverse complement strand
TTATAATTTGTATTCTAAAAAATATCTGTTGGACCAATATTCTCAGAGCAATTTTGAGGCTGGTTTCATTCTCAGATCGTGGCAAACAAAGCGCCCCCTTGCCAAAAAACCATGGTGTCAGATACAGTGGCACCTTTGAACCATATGGATATTATAACAATCTTCTAGCCTTTTTCCAATTGTATTTCATGATTATTTCCGGATTAAAATAGTTGCCTTTTTTAAACTGACTGCTTATTACTTACAATAATAGGGTATATCATAACCTAAATAATAAAATTTTAATTCAAAGTACAAAATACGAAATATGAAAGGGGGTTTTGTTTTGAAAGATGATATAGAAAAAATCGACCATAATCCTATGTCAAAAAACGATTTAGGTAAGAGTTTGTCCAGCAAAAATAGTTCTAAATCGGATAATTCCGAATTTAGGACTGCTGCAGGAGCACCCGTCGCAAACAATCAGGATTCAATGACAGCCGGTGTAAGGGGTCCTCTACTGATTCAAGATGTATGGTTTTTAGAAAAAATGGCCCATTTTGACAGAGAAGTTATACCTGAAAGAAGAATGCATGCCAAAGGTTCCGGTGCATTCGGCATATTCAAGGTTACTCACGATATAACTAAATATACTAAGGCCAAAATATTCTCGGAAATCGGGAAAGAAACTGAAATGTTTGCCAGATTTTCTACAGTGGCAGGTGAAAGAGGTGCCGCAGATGCTGAAAGAGATATCCGCGGATATGCATTGAAATTTTATACTGAGGACGGAAATTGGGACATGGTGGGGAATAATACTCCTGTGTTTTTCTTTAGGGATTCGAAGAAATTCATTGATTTAAATCATGCCGTTAAAAGAGATCCCAGAACTAACATGAGAAGTCCTAATACTAATTGGGATTTTTGGAGTTCCCTTCCGGAGGCTTTGTTGCAAACTACAATAATTATGAGTGATAGGGGAATACCTTCTTCTTATAGGTATATGCATGGTTTTTCCAGTCATACATTTTCTATGATAAACGAAAACAATGAACGAGTATGGGTTAAGTTCCATTTTAGGTCACAACAAGGCATACTTAATCTCACCGACCAAGAAGCGGCAAAAGTGATAGCAAATGATAGAGAAAGTCACCAAAGGGATTTATATGAAGCCATTGAGAAAGGATTATATCCGAAATGGAAAATGTATATACAGGTTATGACAGAGGAACAGGCTAAGAAAATGCCATATAATCCTTTTGATTTAACTAAAATGTGGTATAAAGATGAATTCCCATTAATGCCGGTAGGTATATTTGAGTTAAATAAAAATCCGGATAACTATTTTCAGGATGTAGAACAAGCCGCATTTACACCGGCTAATGTTGTACCCGGGATAGGTTTTTCTCCGGACAAAATGCTTCAGGGTAGGCTGTTTGCTTATGGGGATGCCCATAGATACAGGCTAGGTGTTAACCATCACCAAATCCCCGTCAATGCCCCTAGGGGGGTTGAAAATCCCCACAGTTTCCACAGGGATGGCCAAATGAGAGTGAATGGAAACCTTGGCTCCGAACTGCATTATGAACCCAATAGCTATGGTGCTTGGAAAGAAGATATGAGTTACATGGAGCCGCCTCAAGATGCAGGAGATGCTTATCATTATGATTTCAGAGAGGATGATCATGATTATTTTACACAGCCGGGGAAATTATTCAGAGCAATGACAGATGATCAAAAAAGGGTGTTATTTGCAAATACCGCTAGAAATATGGGAGATTCTACATTGCAAATTAAACACAGATATATAAACAGCTGTTATCAGGCAGATCCGGAATATGGCAAGGGAGTTGCGGAAGCATTAAGGATAGATATAGAAGATGTAGATTTAAATCTTCCCATCAGGGATTCATACGATGCAAATTATAAGGCAAATAATATGCACCCTGAATTAGATTTAAAGTCTGAAGATATATCAAAAATACCGGATCAAGAAGAGATTAAAACCGATTATGATCCGACAAATTTCATCGAACCTGAAGATGACCCATATCTCCTATAATTAAAAACACACTTTGAAGGCTCAGATAGAATGAAGACTCAGATAGAAGATTGCAAAGCCTTAACTGATCCACATCTTCTATAATTTAAAAACAAATTTTGAGGGCTCAGATAGAATGAAGGCTCAGATAGAAGATTGCAAAACCTTAACTAATCCGTGTCTTCTATAATTTAAAAACAAACCCTAGGGATTTAATTCTCTAGGGTTCATTTTTTATAAAAGAACCACAGGGTCAGGTAC
>DASRMO010000169.1:0-8475 GCA_035647895.1 Clostridia bacterium | reverse complement strand
CTTGAAGAGGGGACAATTGGGTGTAGATACTGATTTAATATTTACTTCTACATCCGGCGCCCTGATGCCAAAAGGAACCCTGCAAAGTTAGTTTAAAAAATTTATTGAAAGGCACGGATTAAAAAAAATTACCTTTCACGGATTAAGGCATACAAGTGCCACATTTTTATTATCCAAGGGAATCCCCTTAAAGAATGTTTCGGAGGGACTGAGGCATTCTAAAGCTTCCACCAAGGCAAATATTTATGCCCATGCTATATACCAAGAATAGACCGTGATGCATCCAACGTTTTTTCAAATATATTGCCAAGTGGCACACAAAGTGGCTCGCAAGATGAAAAATTAAGGGTAATTAAGTGAAAAAAACAATAAAAAAAGGCTACAAATAAACTCCGTAACCCTTAGTTTAATCCGTTTGGCGGGAGTACGTGGGAATCGAACCCACCCAAGAGGCTACTAACCCCTCATGCTGGTTTTGAAGACCAGAGAGCACACCAGCACTCATCTACCCCCATTCAATAGTTCAATATCGACACTAATATATTATAGCATGTTTATTTATTGTGTCAAGTAATGTTGTTTTTTCGGTTATATTGACTTTTTGATCCTTTTTATTATTATTTAATTCTTTTCCTATAATCGCTAGGATAGCACAGTGGCACTGTCTTCCTGTATATCCCGCCCCTTTCGCTTTCTTTTTAAATACAGCACGAATATTATAATAACCACAACAGCCCCGGCTGATATAAATACGTATTTCATATAGGAATTCCCCTTGTCCATTATGCTGAATCTGATATTATTCCCATAACTTTCAAATACTAAATATTTTCCATCCCATTTGGATTTTGTTTTAGCCCATTTCCCGTCCGTATGAATATATACTTCTAAATTTTTTTTGGCTTGCGGCGGCAAATATCGAATATTATGTGCGGCATTTCCATCCTCGGGGATGTTTATAATCCATTGTTCCAATTCTATTGCTTTTTTCAATTGAAAACTGCCCGATTTATCTTCTGTTAGGCTCAATGAGTCTTCTCCCGTAAAGGAGCCCTCAACTAATAGAATCGGCAGTGAACCGTCTCTTTTTTCTTTGCTCTCCAATACGGTCAAGTAAGGAATGTACCGGCCATAAATTTCGGTATCAAATTTTAAATTTTCTATATTCGGTTTGTCCCATTCTGTATAATAACCCCTCTTGGACAGTATCTCCGGAAATTTTATTTGGGACATGGGATCTCCATAGTTAAAGTTTATGGTATCTACCAACCTGTCTTCAAGCCAAAAACTTATACTGAATTCCTTAAATATCTCGGGTATATTATCTATAATAATTAAATCTTCATAACTGATAGGTTCTGCCCTGTCCATATAGCTTATTCCGTCTATTCCATGCAGAGTATCCGAAACAAAATAATTTTTCTTTATAGTGTTGTTGGCTTCTATATCCCCACAAATAGCTCCCACACATGATCCCGACCTTGTAATATCCACCAAGGCATAGCAATCGGTGATTTTCGCCCCATAGCCGGCAACACCTCCGATGTAGTTACCGCCTTCTAATCTTGATTTTGAATAACTTGATACGATGGGCCCCATAGCATTGCCTGCAATTCCGCCTACATAGTTGCCGTCCGTGCTCTTTGCGGTACCTGCCCCTACACAATCGTGAATATATCCCAAATCCATTTTCCCGGCTATCCCTCCTACATTATTCTTCTTTCCTGTTATATTGCCATAGTTTTCGGAGCGGGAGACGATTGCTCTGGTTTCAAATACCACATTAAATCCAAATTGTCCTAAATCTAATTCCTCCTCCTGATCGAATTTTAGCTCTATAGCCATGGCCCCGGCTATCCCGCCTACATTTAAGTCCGCCTCTACGGTACCAAAATTTTTACATTCCGATACTTTCCCTTCGGTTTTTTTCTCTATATCCCGCACGGATACATCTTTTACTATATCTTCTATCTCAATTTCTCCTTCAGTTACTTCTTCTACAATATTCAACATCGAATTCATTACCGAAAATAATTTATCATTTACCGACTGCATACTGTCCATCAAAATATTCCCCTGAGCATTCATATTGCTGATAAACATGGATAATGAAGATACTATATCATCTACGGAACTGAATAGCCCCTCTTTGGTTTCCTGATATTGGTCATCGGTAGTTTTAAATTCTATTTTGGCTTCTTCCGTCAAATAGGCA
Source organism: Clostridia bacterium (assembly GCA_035647895.1). GTDB lineage: Bacteria > Bacillota > Clostridia > Peptostreptococcales > Natronincolaceae > JAAZJW01. The sequence goes on along the minus strand of DASRMO010000169.1, from coordinate 6,260 downwards.
ATAAGATTTTTAACCTTTTCAGATATATTTTCAATTTTTTTAATACTGGGCCTCATTGTATCTATTGCTTCTAAAACGGCATCCAACGCTTCCTTCATATGTTTACTCATTTGCCCCATGGAAGACATCATATCGACTAAACTGTCCCCGACATTCTCCAGTCTATTAAATGCCGATTTTATATTGTCGGTTGCGGATACAAGTTTGTCCTTAGCGCTTCGAAACAAATTCAATGTTTCCTCTATATTTCCCTTCATCAACGAATCTGTGGCCGCCTTTATAAGGGAACAGCTTTCTTCTCCCTGTTTTTTTGCCAGTTCTATTTTTTCAACGATGTCATCCAGGTGACCGGATAACTCATCGAATTCCGTACTCATATGAAGGGTCTCCGTCATAGCTTTTGAAAAATAGACCATAGCCTCCCTGAGTGGAATGATAACATCTTCCATTATCTTTGGGATTTCCTCCAAGGTTTCTACAACCGGTATCAATTGTTCCAGTGCCTCTATCGCTATTATATTGATTTTATTTATCTCTTCTATGTCCTTATTGATAAGGGATTCGGTTTGATCTATCAGTGATTGGGCATGGCCTTTACCATCGCTTATATTTTTCTGAATCGATGACAGATCATCAGACCCAATATCGGAAGAAGTTTTGGTGTTGTTTATCAAATTGGTAATGGATAATTGAAGGCTACTCAATTCATTTTTTAACTGTTTTAATTTAGACGGATTCGTCATCAAGGATATATGGGGTTCCATTTGGCCTACTATACCTGCCACCTCTTTACGGCCATAGATAGTTCCGTTATTAATAGATTTTAATATATAACCGCTTTGGCGCCCTGCTATCCCCCCTATATTATATCCTACACTGGGATATCCTATAATTCCATAATTTTCGGAACTTTGAATTACACCCGTATTTACCCCCGCTATCCCCCCAATATCTGTTATGCCTGAGAGGAATTTTGTTAAATTTATATTTTCCAACGTAATATCTTCAAAGTCCAACTTGTATTCTTCCACTGTGATATTCACATCGGATTTATTTGTAGAACAAAGTATTACGCCCCCATTATAGCCGGCTATCCCCCCGGCCATATTTTTTCCGTACACCGTACCTTCCATTGAAGAATTAACTATCTGCCCCGTGTTATTATTCCATCCCACAAGGCCGCCTATTTTCTCTTTTCCTTTCACTAAACCTGAAAAAGTGCAGTTTTCTAAAATACCGCTATTGTTTCCAACAATTCCGCCTATATTTTTCCTTTCCCCTTCGGGGGTAACCTTACCCTCCACGTTTAAGTTTTTTATAATCCCACCATCTTCAAGATATCTAAAAAATCCCCGGTTTGAACCTTCCGATGTTATCGATAAGCCCCGAATAGTATGGCCTTGACCGTCAAACACACCTCCAAATATGGGAATAGGGGAAAACTTTTCTCCTTTCAGATCTATGTCCCCATCCAGCACCACAGTTTTATTCTTAGACCAACGATCATAGGAACAGTCCTCCGACAAGCGATATAAATCGTCTGCATCGGTAATATGAACTACCTTTGACTCTGCTCCTATAGATATTACCGGTGCAATTTCTATGAACAATATTAAAATAATCATCATAACAGATAAAAGGGAATTAGATTTTTTCATAATCCGCACCCTCCTCTTCCTCTTTGTCCTCTTTGTCCTCTTTGTCCGGAATATCCTCTTGTATATGTTTTACCGGCCTTATATCGCCTGTTATTGTCCCGTCCACCATTGCATCAATTTCTCCTTTTACATATCCTTGCAATCTTCCTTTGATATGTACCTTGTCTTTATGCTTATAAACCGGATCCATTTTGGTGAATTTAAACGAGGTCTTTTCTATTACTATGTCACCTAAATATAGCAGCTGGGGAAGTACAAATATAACAAGAAATATGGAAATTATAGTTCCTTGCCCTAAATACGAACCCAGTACGGCTGTTGCACCGTCCGTCGATATCCATCCTATTAAAATACCCGCTGTCGCCAATATTGTCCCCGAAGTTATGACTGTAGGAAATCCCTGATCCAGTGCCTTTATCACTGCTGATTCCGGGTCTGTTTTTTTTCTGAGTTCCATATATCGGCTGCTTATTACTATCGCATAGTCAATATTCGCCCCCATTTGAATAGAAGAAACTATCAAGAATCCCAAAAAATAAAGTCCCTGGCCACGTAAATACGGGAATGAAAAGTTAATCCAAATGCTGGCCTGTATTACGGCTATCAATAATAAAGACAACCCTGCCGACCTGAAGGTAAATATCAATATTATTATTACAAACAATACCGACAGAATACTGATTATCAGATTGTCCTTATCAAATGTTGAAGACAGATCCAGTGCATTGGTGGATCCGCCTATCAAAAATATAGAATCATAGGGATAAATTTCAGCTGCATCTTCATAGATGGTGTCTATAAAATCATAAGTCTCCTCACTCTCTTCCGGAAGGTTGATATATAACATCATTCTGCTATAATTTTCCCCTTCCAGCTGCTCGCGAGCGACAGATAGTTGTTCGCTGTATCCTGCCAAATCGTTTACCAATTCACTTTCCAGGGATATATAGCCTTCCACTATTTCCTCATATAGAAATTGATACATATCTATCAGCGGAACCCCATATTGGCCTATCCCGCTGATTATTTTCCCATAAGCCTTGTCGTTAATAGCATAGGCCGAATATACGAGCTGCGATATTTCATAATCAAGATCAATCAATTCGGAAAACTGCCTCGGGGTTAACGAATCCGTCAACATATACCCTCCTAAGGCCTCGGTATTTGAAAGGCCTACGGCTGTTTCTACCTGTTCATAACTGTTTAACTTGGACAGCAGTTGTTTTTCTCCCGCATAATTGCCACTGGGGACTATCAACGCCAACATATTCTTTTTCCCGAAGTTCTCTTTTATCCTGTCCTCTGCCGCCTGAACCTCGCTTACTCTATGTGCGCGGATGTCGCTTATACTGAAAAGAAAAGGGCACTTGTTAGAAAAAATGAAGGAGACTATCAACAATATAATAAAAATAGGCGGTACAATATATCTGGTTTTAATTGAAAATTTCCCTATTGCAGATATGGATGGAATAAAATTTCTATGTTTGGTCCTGTCCATCAGCTTGCTAAAGAGCACCAAAATTCCGGGCATCAATGTAAATACCGAGAGCATGCTCAACAAAATCGCCTTAATCATAACTGCTGCTAAATCCTTGCCTATTCCAAATTCCATAAAGGCCAAAGCCCCCAAGCCTGCCACGGTGGTCAGACTGCTGGAGGATATCTCCGGTATGGCCTTGATCAGGGCCTCTATGGCCGCATCTCTTGCGGATAGGTTTTGGTATTCCTCAGTAAACCTGTGACAGAGTATGATGGCATAATCAATAGCCAGAGCCAGTTGAAGAATCGCTCCTACAGAGTTAGAAATAAAAGAAATTTTTCCCAGCATAAAATTAGTCCCCATGTTGAGAAGAGCCGCAACCCCAAATATAATAAGGAGTATGGGAATTTCCGCATAGGACCCGGTGGTGAATGTGAGTACAATCAGTATTATAATTAATGCCAATATACTCACTATGGTCATATCTTTTGCCAATTGAACAGCCGTATCTACTCCCACGGTAGTGGATATGGAATAGTCATATGGTTTTACTATTTGAGTAATCTCTTCTATGGCATCCAAACTTATCTGATCCGTATCCTCCCCCTCAAATAGAACGACAAAAAGTGCAGCCGTGTTTTTATAATAATCCTCCGTGTCTTCAAACATGATGGTAGCTACCCCGTCGACCTCTTCAATTCTTTCGGCTATTTTTTCGGCATGCGAATAGGATACGTTAGAGACCATAATATCCGCCGTCCCAAAGGTAGTAAATTCTTCGTTCATTATAGTGATACCCCGGCGGGTTTTGCTGTCTTCCGATAAATAATAGATTATATCGTTCTCCACTTTAACCCAGTTCATGGAAAAGATACTGAATATAACAGCAATTATATAAAATAAAAATATCAGGCCGCGTTTGTCCACTATGAATCTTGCAATGTTTTTTAACAGGTCCGTCTTGTTTGATTTCATATTTACTCCACCTATTTTATAATTTCACTTTATCAGGTTCTGTTTCTCATAATCTGTGCCATAAGATTTATCATTGTCATTGCGGCAAGCCTGGTTGTTATTGCTGCCGGATCATACTGAGGTGCCACCTCAACCAAATCAAATCCCACAATTTCACCCATTTTGCAGACACCGGCCAATATATCCATAACTTCGCCATAATACAGGCCTCCCGGCGAAGGTGAAGCTACTCCGGGTGCTATGGAAATGTCAAATCCATCTATATCTATAGTCAAGAAATACTTATCGGCCTCGGGTATTTTAGCTAAAATTCCCTCCACACCAATTTTATGTGCCTGTCTTGCAGTTATAAGTATACTCCCATATTTCTCCGCATCCATGAAATCTTCTTTTTTGCTCGACCCCAATCCTCTTATTCCAATCTGTACCATCTTTCCTATGTGTTCCATCTCCGACAGCCTTCTCATAGGGCTTCCATTTCCGTATCTTTGCGGTCCTACATTGTTGTTCCAGTCAAGGTGAGCATCAAATTGTACAATACAGATATCCTCCCCGGCTTCTTCCAAAGCCCTGCCTACCGGAATGGTGATGGAATGATCTCCCCCCATAATTGCGGGTATGGCCCCCTTTTTTATTATTTTCCTGACAGATTCTTCAATGCTGTTGAAGGAATATTCAATATCCCCGTGAAGTATATCCGCATCACCGCAGTCTACTATCTTTATAGGTGCAGCCAATAGCTGTTCGCCGACGTCCGGGTCATAAAATCCGGCATCCCCTCTCGCATATTGTGTTGAAATTTCTCGTATCCTCCGGGGCCCCAGCCTTGTGCCGGACAAAAACCCGACTCCTAAATCGTAGGGTACTCCCAACACGGCAATATCGGCATCCAGATTATCCAAATCATTGCATATAGGATATTTTGCAAAAGAACATATACCTGTGATAGGTAAATTGAGCTTTCCCATTTTATCCCCTCCTATTATTTATGATTACCGTAAGAACCTCACATAATATAAATCATTGTTTTGATGATTCAATTATAACATAACGGCCTATATTTAAAACTAGATAAAAATAACAAGGTTCGCGGGGATATTTATTGCCTAATATAATTGGACAAAAAAAGGGGGGTGCGGATATTTTTTGGACCTTTAAACGGCAAAACCTAAACTCCTTCTATAATCGAAAGTATTGATCCTACAAAAGACCTCCCCATGTGGTATATGGCCTTGATAAAAATCAGGCACAATAACAAAAATTAGGTGGCTCTGTTAGTCCGGACAGGTGGCTCACGCCGCGCCGGACTGGCGGCTCCGCCGCACCGGAATATTCAGTTTTTTGTGTATTCTGTTAACCTGTATTATACTTGCAAAATAGCCATTTCTATTTTTATCATTTTTGTATATCAGGATATATTTTGTTAAAATTGGCACGAATGGCACGCAAAGTAGCACGAATTTTTGGCGGTGGCATTGTTCGTTCCTTATCGAAATAAATAAAAAAATAAGAGGTAGCCCTCTTACTTACCTAGGTTTTGTACAAACAAATTAAACATATTTGGAAATAAATGTCCAGTTAAAATGAATAAATATATTCCAGGTTATTCCACATTATCCGTGATACCCCTGAGGAATAATATGGAATCCTAAAAAAGGTCATCAAAACCAATATTGCTTCTTGCAACTTCCTTCCCTCAAAGTTAAATGTTGTTGCCATGTAATAGATGTCATAAAAATCCTTCATCCTACCTGTCAATTCCATAAGAGAAATAATCGCATCAATTTTTTCTGCTACTGTTGATTCTAAAGAATATGTAAAAATTTTAGGTTGATCAAAGTCTGGAAGCAAAACTGGTAGAGTTCTTTCAACTGGAGATGGAATTATAATATCGCCAACACCAAAATCTATACTAAAAGAGGTTCTGGTTTTCCCAATAGTTCCAATAAGGTTTACCCTAACACCACTATACTCTTTAATCTCACTAATTACTTCTAAGTCCCTGACCTGAATCTCAATAAAATCACTCTTACTTTCTACACGAAGAATTTCATTGATAAGTTTTTCTATAGTAGCCATATCATTTGAATAATTTTTCAGCAGGTAATCTGCATCAATTGTAGGTCTTGAGGTAAATCCACTAATTG
>DASRMO010000168.1:0-2720 GCA_035647895.1 Clostridia bacterium | reverse complement strand
ATGATGCTCCTTCTCATATTCTTCAAAGGGATTATCTGCCGATTCGCTTAAATTTTCTATATCGGAAACCGAATCTGCAATATAATTATAAAATACAGGAGGGCAGCACAAAATATGACCGTCAATGCCTACAATACACCCCGTATTATATGCTTGCAAATCGGCAAGATAATTATTTGTTATCAAGCCGCATAATTCAATTATCTCCTCTATTTTTAATTCCAGGGCGGATTCGACGATATAGCCGGCACGATAATTATCATTATTGGAATTGATAGCCATGCTATTGCTGACCAGCATATGTATCAGAGAAACCGGCAGCACAAGGATGATCGATAATATAAAAATAACACTTACACATATCAGACCCCTATCATTGCGTACAAAAGTCCCCATTTTATTTCTTCCTATAATTCAAATTTAATCTTGTTTTGACCGAATATTCCGTTTTATACGCCGTAACCTCTATCTCTATCAATTTACCTTCTATCAATTCATTTACAGTGACATTTCTTATATTGCCGCACAGTACATTATGTTCGTTGTTCTTATTAACTCTGATCTCTTTTGTAGCATCATAAAAATATATGAGAGTATTTATTTTAACGGATTTCTTACCGCTCAGATATACCCAAGCGTCTTTATCGCTATAATCCTTACCTTGAAATATATTATTATCACTGTCGAATATGATGTCCTCCTGATTAAATTCCCTCAGGCTCTTTTCTATGTATCTTGAAGCTATATGTACATCATGTTTTGTCTGCAAGAGCTCCGTATGCCGCCCATAGCTGTTAAGTGCAAAAGAAAACATCAGGGAGGTGATGATTATAATCATGGAAATGAGTGCAATGGATACTATACATTCTATCAGGGTAAAGCCCTCTTGTTTGTTTTTTACTTTCCCATACTATTTTCCACCACTCAATCTGAAATGACAGCTCCAACAGACGGATAACCTTATTTATGCGCAACTATTTTTCGTAAATCAATATATCTGATAAGATTATAAGAGATGTTCTCTTTTTCATCCCTCACCTCTAAATTTATACGGCTGATATTTTCATAATCATGCAAAGGGCTTATTGAAATATTTACATCATAATTTTGTTCTTTGAAACCTATGAATTCCTCCAAATCCAAAATATGATATCTGTTGTTATCTATATAGATATAGCCCGACTTAACTTCCTCCATTTTGTTTTTAGCCAGTATCCCTATCTCCTGATTTATCACACTTTTAGCTGTTGTTCGATTAATAAGGAAGCAATACGTATTTAATATCGATACTGCTGTTATAAGCAAAAATAACGCCAACAAGACTTCTATCAACGTCAGGCCTTTATTATTTTTCAAATTTTATCATCCCTAATCAATATATGTTCGATATTCTCACTTTTCCCGTACCGATAAGAATCTTTATTTTTATCATTCCTAATCAGTATATACATCCGATATTCTCACTCTTCCCGTACCGATCAGAACTTCTATACAAATTTTTTGGCCTTTTTTATTTATCAGTATGAATTTTCCGTAACTTGTTTCTCCGCTTCTGTTGTGTGATATTCTATTTTGAGGGTCCTTGACTCCTGAAATGTTTTTATTAAACTCTTGGGTCAATACGATTTTCCCGCCTGACTTGTCTTCCTTAACCCTGAATTTATCCTCCATCAATTCTACACAATATTCCCTGGATTCATCCAGGCTCAGCTGCCGGGACAAATACAGGGCTTCTCTGATTTCAACGGCGGATGATTTCAGCAAAATTTTATGATACATATTGTTTGGAATGAAAACAACGATTGAACTCATCAGAGTGAGCAAGGATAATATGACGAGCACCTCTATCAATGTGAAACCGTTCTCATTGTTTGTCATTTTTCCGCCTCTTTTGTAAAATTGATTCAATAAATAGCAATTGATGTCAAATTTTTTCAACGCTTATATTTATTCTATATAAAATGCCTTTTTCCTCTTTATTTTTCTAATTACAGGTAAATAATTTATGATGACAAAATCGCTCAGATTAGGATGACAAAATTGAGAATGTCATTCTGAGCAAAGCGAAGAATCTCGTTTTTAGATCCTTCGTAGGTCAAACTTCTCCTGTTCGTCTCAGATACCATAGAAAGTCAACATATACTTTTACAAAAAAACGGCCACCTATAGCATATTAAATATACTGAATATACTTTTACTGGAAATATATGAAGACTTTTAGTAAGGAACTCTATCCTTTCTTTATCGAATTTCTATCCTATGTTTTTGGTTTGCATTATGCAGGGACCCATCATACCATATAAATTTTTATCAATAAGAAGGGATTGCTTCAATCTGAGACACGTACTTTCAAGTACAAGAATGACAACGAATTTCCCTTACCTTTAAACCTTTTTTGTTTGTCATGTTAATTTTTATAATGTTTAATAAAGCCTTGTGCTAGCACTGAATAAAAATAGCGTCTTCATGTCAAAAAGTTTTCATTTTGTTTGTCGCATTTATTCCACGGTCCTATTGACTCGGGGACCCCTAACCCCTCTGGACACCCTTTCTTGCCGGAAATAACCCTTAGGGATTTATAGGGATTTAGAAGAGCAGAGTATTTCCGCTTCGGGGATTGTACCAAAGGGGTCTGCCCCGTATCAATAGGCTTTCGCGGCATAAACGCTTTTAATTTGCAGTGATATGAATATACATAATAGTTCATTTTGTAATAGATA
>DASRMO010000167.1:0-7450 GCA_035647895.1 Clostridia bacterium | reverse complement strand
CTCCATGTCTTGAGGAAATCCGCCCTCCGTGTCTTGAGGAAATCCACCCTCCATGTCTTGAGGAAATCCGCCCTCCGTGTCTTGAGGAAATCCGCCCTCCATATCTTGGGAAAATCTGTTACCTATGTCTTGAAGAAATTCAACGTCCATGTTCCCGGAGAACCCGCCACCCTTATTTTGCTCATCTTGTGGCAATCGGTTTTGATCCGGCGGGCTTTCATTGCTATTATCTTCCGAGATACCTTCTTTTTTATCCCATGGTTGCCTTGATTCATTATCACCAGATTCACGCGGGGCCTCTTCCTTTTGCCTATTATCCATGTCCATAAAATCTTCACGATGCCCCATTTGGATTTTTACATTATAGAGCTGTCCTCCGGAAGTGTCGTAGACCCTGTCAAGAAATGCTTTTTCATATCTCTCCAAAGCAATATAAAAACCAAGGTCCTCGCCGTTGACAGTGACTTCGGCATAATTCGTAAGCGGTGCCGGCACACCGATATAATTCATTATATCATATGAAAGGTAGTCCTTCATATAGGTGTTATCTCCAAGAAGATTATTTATACAAAATGAATCTAATCCGTAGTAAGTTTGCCCTTTTTGATAATGGTTAAACTTAAAGTGAATACTGTACCTATCACTGTCTTTCATCTGTGCAACCTGCGTCAAGCTGGAATTGCCTTTTGTACGCAATCCAACGGAACTGAAGGTTTCACCATTTATTATTAAATCGGCAGGTATATATTCTTTTGCAGTGGGATCATTAAGTAACTCCTGCCAGTCTTTTTCATCGACTTGAATATCTATAGTGAGGATTTCATCCCCAAATAATTTTGACTCATATTGCATTACCTTTGTATTTGGATTAGCCCAAGCAAAATAAACAATCAAGGCACAGGCAACCAGCGACAGGGAGATAAGCACAACGACTATTTTATTTAAATATTTACTATTTATCATAGCTTACTTTCCTTCCTATCAGATTTACATATTACATGTAATAATCGCCATTATAACTTACCAAAACCGCGTTTGTAACTCCGCCGACATCCAATAGCTTATTGACAAAATCCACTGAGGAATCCCTGAGCCTTACTTCAACGGTAAGTTCAATACCGTTCCTTGATACATTTTTTGATTTAACAACATGCTTCTTTGTAAAGTCTTGCAGTATGGCAAGTGAATTTGTCTCTGCGTTTTCGTCATCAAGATTTAAAACCACGATATAAGGAGTATCGACAGTTTTTCTGTTTACAAAAATGAAAAGGATAATCCCAATCAATAGTGAACCTATAACTACAAGGGGTATCAATCCTACACCGACAATAATACCCGCCGTGATTGACCAAAAAAGGTATACCAGGTCAAGGGGTTCCTTAACCACCGTTCTAAAACGTACTATGGATAAGGCCCCCACCATACCGAGGGATGCAATGAGATTGGATGATACTGCTAAAATAACAAGAGTAGTGATTAAATTCATCCCAATCAAAGCAATGCCAAAGGATGATGAATACATTACGCCTGTATATGTTTTTTTGTATACCATGAAAATAAACAATCCGATGATACACGAGATAGTCAATGCCACCAAGATATCCGGTATTGAAAAAGCTGCTGCTTTGTTGAGGTAGGTAAATTTAAAAAGCTCTTCTAACATAATCTTTTCTCCTTTTTATTATACTAATCTGGAAACCACATATTTGGAAAATTCTGTTTCGTGCCTATCGCCTATTTGAATCACCTGACGGATGATTTCCGGGATAAAGCCGTCATATTTGATTTCAAGTATAATGGCATTGGCGGCCGGAATAGTCACAAGATCCGGATCAAATAAGCCTTGCACGTTATTTGAAGTCCTAATATCTCTATCAAATGTAATACGAACATTACCCGCAGGATAAGTATATGCTTCTCTTGTATAATCTACAATAGTTTTGGGCCTTAAATTTTGGTAGTTTATTTTAGTATAGAGTTCCAAGTGAAGCGGGTCTCTGCTCGCCCTTAGTGCCTCAAAACGGCCGTTTAAAATATCATCACATTGTTCTTTCGTTATAAGGGTACTTTCCTTATAGCATAATCTGTTTGCTTTTGATTTTTTTTCAAGCCGAATAAATGACGAATCATCATTATACAGTCGTATCCTAAATTTTTCACGCCTGCTGAGGCCTGCTAATTTTTCCATGGCGGCTTTGTCCGAATAATTGTCAAAATATAGGCTTCTAATTTTATAATCGTTGTTTCCAAATGAATTTTTATCTAATTCCGCTATATGTTTAAGCTGCGATGAAAGCTGTATATAATCAGTCATATTTATATACAACTTGTGTTCGTGCCGACCCTTCTCATTCATTTTTTCACCTCCATTGATGTCAAGTGTCAAGGGTGTCAAGGGGACGTTTTGTTTGTCAAGGGGACGTTTTGTTTGACACCATTTATTTTTTTCACCTCCATTGACGTCAATTATAAATTAGGAATTTGATGGGCAAATGTAATTCATCTGAACTTTAGCTGAATTTTTGCAATAAAAAAACCGCATAACCTGTTGTACACAAGTTTTGCGGTTTGGAGGGTGCTAAGGGGAGAAGGCGCCAAGGGGGAATGCGAGATGCCAAGAATACATTTAGTTTGACAGATGACAAACTAAACGTCTACTTGACATGCCCTTGACATGTGACACCCCTCTTGACACCTTTGTACCTAATATTACCTATCTTTAGTTATCAATTTTGCTAATTCTATATTTGAAATCAATGATTCCAGTTGAATTTTTGATGATATCCCGGAACTTAATCTATCAAAACAAGCATTAGCCGCCGGATGATAATGTTCTCCCTTTTCCTCGGCTTCTTTTCCGGCTCTAATTATTTCTTTTAACAAATATTCGTCTTTTAATCTTTTATCCTTTGGTATCGGATTTAAAACCAAATTACACCCAAATTCTAATTGTTTTATATCCTTATAGGATAACCTTTTTGGTAACCTATAAGATTTGAGATTTAATATATATCCATTACAATAATTTGTCTCAAATCCAAATACATTTACATCATGATCTTTAAGCCAGTTTAAGGTTTCTTCTATATCCAGCATATCCTTAGGAGATGTGGCTACAAGAGTGACCCCCATATTAGAAAGGGCAGGCAAATCATAAGAAAGTTTCTCCTCTATAATATCACCTATACCCCCTATGCCGGCTGAGACAACAACCGGATAACCGGTTTCTTTTGCTACTGCCATAGTTCCCGAGGCTGTGAGATAAGCATTGGTATTAGACTCAAGTTTTTCTTTTACTTTTAAACCATCAAATCTATCCCACCTGTTACTTTCTTGTCGTGCAGGAATAAACTCTTCTATTGTTCCTATACGAATCTTCCCCTTTTCAATCCAGGTTAACTTCGCCTTTTTGTCAAAGCCGGATAAGATTTCCTTATCGCTGATTGATATTAACCCATGGCCTAATAAAGCAGTTTCAATGAGATAACCTTTAGGTCTATTCCCATCCATCGAAATCATCTATATTCTTCTGATTTACCACCGCAAGTGAAGAGTATACCGGCTCCTCTATCTTCTCACCTTGTACAATCTTTAAGGATAGTAATAAAGCAGCCTTTGTATATACTGTTGGTGAATATGTTATACTTCCGTCAAGCCGGCCTTCTGCTATTGATGCTTGTGCTTCATCAGTAAAATCTACCCCATATACTATTACACCATCTTTTTTCTTAACAGTTTCCAGTGCTTCCACCGCAGCAAGGGCCATAACATCGTTACAAGCAAATATTCCTTTTAAATCCGGATGGGCTTGAATGAGGTCTGTAGTAATATTATAAGCTGTATTCCTATCCCAATCCCCCGGCAGTATACTTACTATTTCAACACCTTTGGTATTTTCAAAAACTTTTTTAGCGCCCTTAGTACGCCCTTCACTTTGACCGGCTCCGGTGATACCTTGTATTATAGCCACCTTTCCCCCATCCGGTATTTGTTTTAACATATCTTCCGCAACCATCATACCTTGATTTTCAAAATCTACGGTAATAATACCATCAAGGTGTCCGCCTTGTTCTTTTAATGAATCCTGGTTTACGCCCGGCCCTAAATTAATAACAGGTATATTAGCTTGATTTGCTCTTAACAATCCCGGGATCAAATTGTTGCCATCAATTGGTGAAAATATAATCCCATCATATTCCTTAACTATCATTCCATCTAAAGTTTCAAGTTGTGAAACCGTATCTCCCTCCGTTGGTGCCGATAAAACCTCCACATCGGGGGACAAAAGGGGACGTACCCGGTTTGTCACCCTTTTGTCCCTTATGAATATTTGTCATAACTTATAATTTCATTAAGCCTTTTCCTCGACTTTTGCAAAGGTAATTCTTCAGGATATCCCAAGGGGGTTATTGCAACTACCCTCACATTTTCCGGAATATCCAGCACCTTTTTTACCATACCCTCGTCAAAACTACCCAACCAGCAGGTACCCAACCCCTGTTCATAGGCCTCCAATATCATATACGCAGTGGCGATGGACAAATCAACAGTGTATCGCGGTTGACCGCATTTCATGACAGATTCCGGTTCAGTGCCGCAACAAACCAAAATTATCGGAGCCTCTTCAACAAATGGTTGACCTATTGCTTCGGTAAGTTCCTGTCTTATTTTTGAATCTTTTACAATGATGAATTTCCAATTTTGCTGGTTCCTCGCCGAAGGGGCAAGCCTAGCGGCTTCCAAAATTTTTAATAGCTTTTCGTCTTCTACAGGTTTATTGCTATACTTTCTTATACTTCTTCTCCCTTGAATTGCAGATAAAACATTCATTTATTTATTCCTCCTTATTCTATCCAGATACCGTCACTAAAAAAGAAAGGACCTGTATTGTCGATTATTTGACAATTTTGGTGACAAACTAGGTACGTCCCCCTTTGTCACCGCGTCCCCCTTTGTCACCGTCCCTCTTTGTCACAGTAACGCATCTGTCATCACTTTTCAATCTAAATTTAGTAATACCCGATTATTGAACCTTACTTTACATCAAGTGTACTGTATAGAATTGAAAATATCAAGAATGTTTTACATTAAAAAGGCCACAAGGTTATTTGCGGCTTTTTTTTCTCATATAATCCTCTAGGAATCTCTTGTCTTCTTTCTCCAGATCCCGCTCACCGGCCAAAGATTCAAGATGATGTGTAAATTCATGATATAGGGTATGGGCAAGCTTCTTTTTTAAAGCATCCCTCCCCAAATGGCCATATAATTCCATGAAGGACCTATAATAAATGACAATATATCGGCCCATGCTTCCACCACTGTGATATTCTCCCATGATGTAAAGATCGTTGTCGCGTCCCACGGGATTCCTCTTCACTTGGGGAAGCAAAAGGATGCCGCCGTTTAGCTCATTGTAAAGTGCCTGTGGCAACTCCGTAGCAATTTCTTCTAAGATTTCTTCAACTTCATTAATTTCGAACATAAATATTCTCCTTGATTGTTCTTACATCAACTGCTCTCACTTTACTGCAAGTATTACTTTACGCCGTAGATTGAGATCCGGTAGTATCCGGACAGCATAACGGAATTATCGGGACAGGGTTTCGGCAACATCCGGACACCTTGTCAGGTCAATAAAAAACTGGTAACTTTTTTAGCTTGCCTGCTATTGCCCAAATCGTCAATTATCTCTACTTCGATTTATGTAACCATGTATCCATCTAAAAATAATCCGTATAAATTCCGAATACCCCGTTTTTTATTAACTTCTTATGTTCAGGTACCTCGTTTACTGTATGTACATAAACCTTTATCTTATCTTTGGATAGTTCTTTTATTTTACTGGGTAATTTCGTATATCCTCGTACTTCTGGCATTACTATAGCATATATTTCCGGATTATCTTTACAAAAATTTAAAACTTCTTTGTCGGTTAGAAAAACTTTATACAATGTTAACATAATATAAGGATAACCTAACGACACAACCTTGTGATATTCCTCTATATTATAAACCTGTGGAATAAAATTCTGTATATATTCGGGAAATTCGTCTGCTATATACTTTAATGCTTTAATGTTATCTGTTTTAATGTCTGTAATTATTATAGTATCTTTATGTTCTTCTAACCAATCAATCAGCTCAAAAAATGTTAGATGGGTTAATCCTAACAAATTTTCTTTACTGCTGTATTCCTGTAGGGTTAACTGCCCTGATTTTCCAAATAACAGTATAGACATATATTCCCAATCGTGTATTAGCACCATCTCCCCGTCGCTTGTCCAGTCGAGGTCTAGTTCTATAAACCTAGTGCCCTTGCTATATGTCTCGTCGAGGGCTTCTAAAGAATTTGTATATTTATGCCCATAAATTGCCCCGCCTGCGTGCGCTATTAGGGACTGGGGAGTATGGTCCGGCACTAATTCTTTTACTGTAGCCGCTAATGCAGTGTTTTCCACTTCTTCGATGTCGCTTAAGTTATCCCTAACCTCTGTAACTTCTTCAATACCTGTATTCTGAGAATTACTATCTAGTATAATCTCTCCTGTCGTTTTATTTGTATGCAATGCCGGTAATATAATAAATGATATCATTACTGCTGTTATTGCTGTAATACACGGGCATTTCCCCATTTAATTACCCCCTTTACCCGCAGGCAGTTTATTCGTTATTCTCTCTCCAACCTTTATAAACCTCTCATTTATGATATAATTATTTATTAGTATTTTGGCTGACAGCGTGCATACATATCTATTACGGCCTTTTATAAGGCTTTTGTCATGTTTTATTTAGATGCAAAAAGACGTGAAAAAAAAGGGACAAAATTGGCTCTTCCCCGAGAGAATAGTAAAAAGGAAGCAGCAATCCCGTCCCCGTGCTTTTTTAAAGAGTTATTTAAATACAATTGAATCCAATATGGCCTTAAATTCTTCATTGTTTTCATAATTACCTTTTATAGTTTGTATACTTAATTGAGCGCCATCTTCCATACGGGAATAAAAAGTTTGATTTTGTCCGTCATATTCATAATTGGTAGTCCAAAACTTTTTACCCAGCATTTCAATTTCCACCGGTTCTGTCCCCTTATAATCTTCTGCAAATCGTTCTACATCGTTTTGAGCTTTGTCATCCCTTTGATTAGATCCGCCAAACTCAACCTGTATTACTTCGCCACCGGATCTATACAATTGATAACCACCAAGGACACTTAGCTCCAGGATATTCCATCCTTTTGGTGCAATAATTGTGAATTTCTCTGCTTCGCAAAGTTCCCCCTCCAAATTCCCCGCTGAAAGCGAATCTTCACCCGGTTTTTCTCCGGGTTGCTGTGTCGCTTCGGGAACATCTGTTTTGGAAGTATCCTCAGACTTTCCTAAACAACCTGTAACTGAAACAAGAATAAGTAACATGATTATAAACAGAACTAAATTTTTTTTCATTTAAACCCCCC
>DASRMO010000166.1:0-5867 GCA_035647895.1 Clostridia bacterium | reverse complement strand
GTAATATATAATATAATTGTAAAGATATTATAGTCGGAGCCCGGTAATGTTTTTCAGACGAAAACACGAGAATAGGCGGCATGGATACAATGTGAGTTGAACAAGAAATAGCGATGAATTTTTATAAACTTATTTGAATAGACGATGGGGGTGGCAATAGATATATGATAACACCTTTAGAAATACAAAATAAGGAGTTCAAGAGAAGTATCAGGGGCTATAAGGAATATGAGGTAGATGAATTTTTAGATAAAATAATAGTTGATTATGAAAAACTCTATAAAGAAAATTTAGAATTAAAAGATAAATTGGAAGGAGCACATTACCAACTAGAAAAATATAAGGAAATAGAAGAAACATTAAAAAAGACTTTAATAGTGGCGCAGGATGCGGCTGAGGACGTAAGGGCTAATGCACATAAAGAATCGGAGCTCATCATGCAGGAGGCTAACGCCAAAGCTAAAGAAATTATTATTAAAGCAAATGATGAGATTGAAGGTATCAGAGGCGAGTTTGAAGGCGTAAAAAATCAAATGCAAGTTTTCAAAACAAGGTTTAAGGCCCTGTTACAATCACAACTGAATTCGATTGATGATTCATGTGATGATTTGGAAAAAGAAAACTAAGATAATTCGAAATAAAAGTCGCATTTTGTGCGGCTTTTGTAATCTGCCTCGGAGATACTGTAATTGAGGAGGTTTTTTATGGGCAGGATAGGAATAATAGGTGCTATGGATGAGGAAATATATAATTTAAAAAACGAAATGGAGATTAAAGAAGTAAAGACAGTTGCTAATATGGATTTTTATATAGGTGCTATTGAAGGTAAGGAGATAATTCTTGTCAGATGCGGTATAGGAAAAGTAAATGCGGCTATATGTGCCCAAATTTTGATAAGTATATTTGATGTAAAAACAATCATAAATACAGGGGTAGCCGGTGCAATAAAAGATGATTTGGATGTATTGGATATAGTTATTTCTACAGATGTGCAACAACATGATTTTGATGTAACCGGGTTTGGATATAAATTAGGTGTAATTCCCGGGATGAAAAAATATATTTTCCCGGCGGATGAGGATTTGATTCAAAAAGCTGTGTGTGCTTCTAAAAAGGTACTGAGCAACAATAAGGTGAGCAGGGGAAGAATTGTTTCCGGGGATATATTTGTTAGTGATGTTAAATTAAAACAGTATTTATTAAAAAATTTTGGTGCTTATTGTACGGAAATGGAGGGCGCGGCAATAGGCCATACTTGCTATGTTAATAATATACCATTTGTTATCATCAGAGCCATGTCCGACAGGGCGGACGGATCGGCACATGATAATTTTAACAAATTTGTTCATCAGGCGGCAAATTATTCTAAAGATATTGTAAAGTTAATGCTAAAGAAGATATAAGGATAGTAAGGAATAAAAATAAGCCCCCCGGTATATACGTAGAGTAGAAATTAATTTAAATAGAAAAATAATATTGGAGTGGTAATCATGTCTAAAAATAAAGATAATCCACGCGACAGTGAAATATCTGATAGAATAAGCCATATAGAAAAGATATCAAGAAAGATGGACAATATAAGGGTGGCGGAATATATAGAAATGATATCTAATCCTAAAAGAATTATATTTATGAATTTTATAGCCGGGTTGACCAGGGGATTAGGAATGGGTATCGGTTTTACTGTTTTAGCGGGAATTGTATTATATCTGATGCAAAGCTGGGTTAATCTTCCCGTTGTCGGCAGGCTTATTGCCGAACTACTTGATATTATTGATACTTATAGATGAAGGGGATTCCGTTGGTAAAAACACGTCTTATATCTCTTTTATTTTAATAATTGTATAATCATTTACTGAAGAAAAAGATGGGAGAGAGAATGTATGAATTATGCTGTTGTAATTATAGTATTTGTATTAGATCAATTGAGCAAGGTATTGGTCTTAAAATATTTAGCGCCCATAGGCAGTATTCCCATCATTAAAAATATATTTCATTTAACTTATGTTGAAAACCGCGGTGCCGCTTTTGGAATTTTACAAAATCAAAAATTGCTTTTTATTGTTTTTGCTGTGTTGGTGTTAAGTTCTATATGGTTTTATGCGCATAACAATAAACTGGATAAAATTATGGTTTACGGATTGAGTTTGGTGGCGGGCGGTGCCCTTGGGAATCTGGCAGATCGTATCAGGCTGGGATTTGTTGTTGATTATTTTCATATTGCAAATTTCCCGGTATTTAACATAGCTGATTCTGCTGTTGTCATCGGTATAACTTTAATCAGTATTTTTATACTAAAATATGATTAAGCTGTTTAGTTCAAAAAGGAGAGGGATTTTTTGGACATAAAAAATCTGATAGTGACAAAAGAGGAAAGTAATAATAGATTAGATGTTTATTTAGCAAAACAGTACAAAGAATTAAGCCGCAGTCATATACAAAAATTTATAAAAGAAAATTATATAAGGGTCAATAGCAAATTTAAAAGGCCAAATTATATTGTTAAACCGGGAGACCGGATAGAGGTCAGCCTGCCAAGGGCAGAGGAATTGTTGGTAAAACCGGAAAATATTCAAATCGACATTGTATATGAAGATGATGATATAATTGTTGTTAACAAGCAGCAGGGTATGATAGTGCATCCGGCCCTGACCAATCTTTCCGGTACCTTGGTCAATGGGTTGTTATATTATTGTGGTTCCAATCTGTCCGATATTAACGGTATTATGCGGCCCGGAATTGTTCATCGAATAGATAAAGACACGTCAGGATTATTGGTAATAGCTAAAAATAATATTTCTCATGAAATACTGGCCAAACAATTTAAGCAACATACCATCAACAGAAAATATCGTGCGATTGTTTCAGGTGTTATAAATGAAACAAATGCGACCATAGATGCTCCTATAGGGAGGGACCCCATGAATAGGCTCAAAAGAGCCGTTATAGGTAATGGGAAACATGCTGTCACCCATTTTAAGGTGTTGGACAGGTTTAGAGGTTATACATATATCGAGGCTGAATTGGAAACAGGAAGGACCCACCAAATCAGGGTGCACCTTGCTTATATTGGAAAACCTGTTTTGGGGGATCCCATGTATGGATGTAAAAATTCAAAGTTCAAGTTAAAGGGGCAGGTTCTTCACGCTAGCGCCTTGGGTTTTATTCATCCTACAGAAGGGAAATATGTGGAGTTTGTATCAGATCTACCTGAATATTTCAATAAGTTATTGAAGCTGTTAAAAAATAATTATTTTAGGGAACAGTAACTTGTGGAGGGTTTTGGAATGAAAAGGCAGGTTCAACTTTTAGATGAAAAAGCGATCAACCGTGCTATTACCCGAATTGCTCACGAAATTATTGAAAGGAATAAAGGGGCAAAGGATATTATTTTAGTGGGGATAAAAAGCCGGGGTGTTCTTCTGGCTGATCGTTTAGCTGAAAAAATTAAGTTTATAGAGGGCGGAAAAATTCCTGTAGGTATGCTGGATATTACGCTCTATGGAGATGACTTAACAGAGGAACAAATGGAACCTATTATACACAGCTCGAACATCGAAACAAATATTGATTATAAAATTGTTATTTTAGTGGATGATGTATTATATACCGGAAGAACAACGAGAGCCGCCCTGGATGCATTGATAGATATGGGCAGGCCAAAAATAATTCAATTAGCCGTACTTATAGACAGGGGCCACAGAGAATTACCGATCAGAGCGGATTACGTAGGTAAAAATGTTCCGACCTCAAGGAAGGAAATAGTAAAAGTATATTTAGAGGAAACGGACGGAAAAGACAGTGTAATTATTGAAAAAATATAATTTATAGAATATCGTATCCCGGTTCACGGTTGCCGATTATAAGACCTCGTATGCTATATCTGGTTTTTAGCATGTGAATATATAAATATACTTTTATTAAATGTTCAAAGTGCTTGTTTACGGTTGTTTCTTAACATTTTTAAATGCCGATCTTTCATCACTATCTACCAATATAGTAGAATAATTATCGTATATTACCATGCCGGGTTTGGCACCGTGCTGTCTTTTTACATTTTTTCTTTGGGTATAATCTACGGCTACCTTTGTAGAATTTTTAGCTTTGCTATGATAGGCGGCTAATGTTGCCGCTTCCAATATGGAGGAATCCCCCGGCGTTTTGCCTTCCTGTCTCAGCACTACATGGGAGCCGGGCATGTCCTTAACATGAAACCAAAGATCTTCTTTGGAGGATATTTTAAAAGTAATGTCATTGTTTTGTTTATTGTTTTTACCCACAAGTATTTCAAATCCTTCGGATGAGATATATTTGAGATAATTGGATTTTTTACCGGAATCGATACCTTTTTTAGTAATTTTTCGTTTTAGAATTCCGGTTTCTTCAAGCTCTGCACGTATTTCCTCGATATCGGACATATGTGTACATTGTTCAATATTTATAATAATTTGCTCTAAATAGCCAATTTCTGCTTTGGTTTTTTTAATCTGCTTGTTGATTTCATAAATTGCGGTTTTAGCTTTATTGTATATTTTAAAATATTTCTGTGCATTTTGGGCGGGGGTCAATCTTTTGTCTAATGGGATATTGATTATATTATAGCCCTCATCATAAAAATTAACGAGTTCAATCTCGTCTTGACCCTTTTCGATTTGATAGATATTAGCAGTAATTAAATTGCCGTAGAGTCTGTATTTTTTGGCATCATATCCTTTTTTT
Source organism: Clostridia bacterium (assembly GCA_035647895.1). GTDB lineage: Bacteria > Bacillota > Clostridia > Peptostreptococcales > Natronincolaceae > JAAZJW01. The sequence continues at coordinate 1,148 of DASRMO010000166.1, read as the reverse complement.
AGATCCATATTCAAATTATTTAATTTATTATACATTCTATCCAGTTTTATACGTATATTTTTACGCAAGTCACCGGTTCTCTGTTTTATTCGTTCCATGGAATCCCTTTTTAAATAAAAGTCTTCTAACATATCATTTGTGGACTCAAATAAATGCTTTTCATAATAATTGAGGTGACTGATCTCAATTGAGCTGAAATCAATATATTTTTCAATTGTACTGTCATAATAAATTGTTGGGGTAAAATCCTTTGTTTTTATCTTATCAATTATATCTGTAAAATTCTTGTAAATACTATCCATTGTTTGATTATCCAGATTGGATAATATTGTATTTTCGTCCACGGAAGACCTGTAACAGATTTCTCTTGAAAGGAGGGGGGATATACCTGTAAAACTCATATATAATGCTTTATATATAGAGGTGCGTTTGTCCTTGTTTTGAATGACGGAAGTAAAAAAGTCCCCCGTACCGATTTCTAAGGGATTGATTTTGTTTTGCGATGGGGGCATTGTATATTTAATTCCCGGCAGCACCTGCCTGTATCGACTGATAGAAAGGGGTATACGTTTTATACTGTCTATTATTTTATTGTCTTCATAATTTATCAGAATTATGTTGCTGTGCCTGCCCATCATTTCTATTATGAGTTCCTTAGTTTTCAATATATTGAGTTCATCCGAAGATTCTATAATCAATTTAACCATTCTTTCAAATTGTGGCTGTATAATATCTATAATCCTGCCTCCCAGCAGATGTTTTCTGAGAACCATACAAAAATTAGGAGGAATCATTGGATTTTCTTTATTAAATTTAGTAAAATGAATTTTAGGGTAATTACTATTTGCGGACAACAAAACCCTATAATTGTTTCCTTTATTTCTTATAGCAAAAACTATTTCATCGGTTTCCGGTTGATAAATCTTATCTATCCTCCCGGCACATAACCGAGATTTTAACTCATGGGTTAAAGCAGCTATGACACATCCGTCTAAAGCCATTAGAATTTCATCTCCTATTTAATTTTTAACTATAATAGCATAATTTAATAAAGTATGCAAAATTATATAAATAATATTGAGGAATATAATTATAATTAATGTATAGATTAAATTACGTCGGCCGAATAGTTCGAAAACTACTTGTAA
>DASRMO010000165.1:0-15689 GCA_035647895.1 Clostridia bacterium | reverse complement strand
GTACCTAATATTATGTATTCTTTGGAAACAGCGATAGAAAAATTATTCAATATAGTGCCATTAATAGTAGGGCCAGGTATTAAAACAGGTATAAATATAAAATATGATGATCCGACAGAAGTTGGGGCGGACAGGATAGTCAATGCAATCGGTGCCTACGAAAAATATGGCGGGCCGTTAATAATAGTGGACTTTGGTACTGCAACAACATTTTGTGTTATATCGGAGAAAGGCGAATATTTAGGTGGAGCAATTGCGCCCGGAATTAAAATTTCCAGTGATGTATTATTTGAAAAGGCTGCAAAATTACCTAAGGTAGAACTTGTCAGGCCCAGAAATATAATAGGGAAAAGTACCGTAACCAGTATGCAGGCAGGTATAATTTATGGTTATATCGGGTTGGTAGAATATATAGTAAAAAAGATGCAGATGGAGATCAAGGGCGGGCCTGCAAAGGTAATCGCTACGGGCGGGTTTGTAGTTTTCATCGTCAACGAAACCTCATGCATAGATATAGTAGACAGGCTTTTATCCTTGGAGGGATTGAATATTATTTATGAGCGCAATAAGGATGAACGATGCGCGAAGCGGCCGTAGGGGCCGATACCTGTGTGCCAAGGGGCTTGTCCCTTGGCACATTTTGCACAATATTGGAAGACACAGGGGGACCTTTTTGATACATACTGACACAGGAGGACATCAGATTGTGCGAAAAGACACTTCTCTTGCTTTTTGTCATCTGAGTACAGCGAAGGATCTGTATTTTGAGCCGTTCGAGATTCTTCGCTGCATTCAGAATGATAATTATCACACAATCTGACGGTTCTTTTGTATTATTGGAAAAACATAACACAAGAAGGACCGTTCTCGCTGTGTCCGCCCACTGTGTCCGCCCGCTGTGCCCGTCTTGTGTTCCGCTATGTCCCCTCTCGCCCGTGCCCTCTGCCCGGTAAATATATTACAAAGGTGAAAATATGAAAATAGATAACATAATTTTAGAAAATCCAGTTTTTTTAGCTCCCATGGCGGGAATAACAGACCTTCCTTTTAGGCTCATATGCAAAGAGATGGGCTGCGGAATGGTATACACGGAAATGATAAGCTCCAGGGGATTATACTACAGAGATAAAAAAACTGAAAAATTGTTAAAGATTCATCCTGATGAAAAACCTGTTGCATTGCAGATATTCGGTTCGGCTTCCGATGTTATGGCTAAGGCTGCTTATATGCTCAATGATAGGGAAAATGCAGTATTGGATATAAATATGGGATGCCCCACCCCTAAGATAGTTAAAAATAAGGATGGTTGTGCTCTCATGCGGGATATTGATTTAGCCGGGAAGATTGTCAAGGCAGTCGTTAAAGAAAGCATAAAACCTGTCACTGTAAAAATACGAAAGGGTTGGGATGAAATTAACGTCAATGCGGTTGAATTTGCAAAGGTGATGGAACAGGGCGGAGCAAAGGCGATAACTGTCCATGGCAGAACCAGGGAACAGTTCTATTCTGGCAAGGCTGATTGGGATATCATAAAAAAGGTGAAGGAAGCCGTAACTGTACCCGTGATAGGAAACGGAGACATATTTACAGTAGAGGATGGAATGAAATTATTAAATGAAATCAAATGTGATGGGATTATGGTCGGCAGAGGAAGCTTGGGCAATCCATGGCTGTTTAAAAGGTTAATACATTATATTAAAACAGGTGACTTGCTTCCGGAACCTACTCCGGAAGAAAAAATAAATATGGCATTGAAACATTTGGATTCGGCAATCCGCCATAAGGGAGAACGCGTTGGAATTATAGAGATGAGAAAACATATTGCATGGTATGTAAAAGGCCTAAAAAATTCCGCAAGTCTCCGTGACCGGATCAATAAAATCAACCATAAAAGTGATTTAGAAAAGGTTTTGACGGAGTACCTTGTTAACGAATATATTTTAATTTAAATAACGAAAAGTTTTAGATGTTCAATATAAAATAATCGTCAGACCGTGTAATAATTGTCATTGTCAATGGAAACCTTATTTTTCTGCCATCGGCACATTTCTGGAAAATCCTAATCTTGCAAGAAACGTTGAAAATATCATTCTGAGAATTGCGAAGAATCTCAAATTTTGTATGCGAATTTCTGCTAAATAATTCAAGTTAAATGATATAATATTATGAGGTTGAGATTTTATATCAGATGGCAACAGACAGTTTTACGCAGGGAATGAAAAAAAGTTGTATATATTATAATCAAAATAGCAGAAAGTTCCAAAGAATAACTGATTTTGAAAAGGTGAAGTTGCAATATACCAATCCCGGGCCGTTTAAAGCACGAAATGTCTATTTTGATTTGGAGGGTATCGAAAGGGTTTAAGTTGATCAATGACGTGAAAACAATGTATCTTTTCCAAAATGATAAAAATATTATTGTGGATTTTTTGGTGGAAAAATTGAAGCCAAAATTTATTTATCTCTTTGGTTCTTAGCCTTTTCCAAGGTTTGGATATATGATATAATGCTATTAAGGAAATGACTTTATATTAAAAAACGTGTAAAAAAGCTTATTAAAGAGAATAAGATTTTTAATGGTGATAGTGGAAATGGAAAATTTAGAAATAAGCATTATGAATTTATTTTAGGCAATGGTAATAATAATTTGTATAGTTCTGTACGGGAGAATATATTGGATTACTTTAAATATAACAATATTGCTTGGTGGAACGGAAAACTTACTAATCATCCCCTTTCTTCACAAGTATCATGTCTAAATCACTTATTTCCAATAAGAGAAAATAAAAATTCGGTTTTGACTATGGTGAAAAAAATTTTACCCAGATATAGTTGATATTTTATTGATTCCAACTGACCAGTATAATCCAGCTTATATTCAGTTTGAGGCTACCAGTAATGTGGATCATTTAAACGAAAAGAACTTGGCACGAGGTAGAAATTGCACATCTATTGATGCTTTGATTTATGGACAAAACAAATATGGAGAAAAAATACTCTTTGTAATAGAATGGAAATATATAGAACTATACGGTAATGAAGATAAAGCTTCTGGAGAAAGAGGTTTAATAAGAAAAAAACGCTATACTGATTTAATAAATAACTCACAACAATTAAAGACAGAAAATCACAATGCCTTCTATTATGAGCCTTTCTATCAACTTATGAGGCAAATTCTTTGGGCTGAGCAGATGATTGTCCAAAGTGGCGATGAAATCATTAAGGCAGATGATTTTATTCATATTCATGTTATTCCTAAGGAAAACAAAGAATTGTTAGAGAAATTATATGTTCCTAGTGATAAAAACCTGGAAGATACCTGGAGATCTTTGATAGAAGATCAGAATAAATATAAGATATTAACCCCTGAAGAATTATTTGAGCCAATTAATACCAGTGCAGAATATGATAATTTAGTAAAATATTTGCAAGAAAGATATTGGTGAATACATCTTATGTTACTTAAGTTAATAAAACAACAAATTTTAGCGGATTAGAGCAAATGATCGGGACTTTTTCTATCCGTCGGGGAATATGCCATAATAGTGATAGAGTGTATAAATGCTTTAAGATAAAGGGCTTCAGAGGCTTTTGTTGGAAATAATTCATGTATTGCTTAGAGTAGTTAGCAAAGGGTTTATATCTCAATTATTCCAATAAGTTTTAGTTTGTAGTGTAATTATTGCACATTATTTTATATTTAGCGATACAAACTTACATAAAAGAGCTATAAAATCTTTATATTCAATGAAGTTGGTATTATATTGTACTTTTGAAATGAAAATTCTGGAGGCAAAACTATGAATGAAATATCAAATAACAATATTTTTTCAGAAATAAAACAAGTTATGATTGAGGCAAAAAACAATGTTGCAAGCGTAGTTAATGTTGAGTTACTTAAAGCTTATTGGCAAATAGGAAGGATAATAGTAGAAGATGAACAAAATCACCAAGATAGGGCAGATTATGGCAAAGGCTTAATAAAAGAACTCTCAAAAGAATTGACAAAAGAGTTCGGAAGAGGATTTTCTAGGTCAAATTTACAAAATATGAGGAATCTTTATCTGGTCTATCCAAAAAGCCAGACACTGTCTGTTAAATTGAGTTGGTCTCATTATTGTGAACTTTTAAGCATTTCTGATTTAAGCAAAAGGTCTTTTTATGAAAAAGAAGCTATAAATTCTAGGTGGTCTGTAAGAGAATTAAAAAGGCAAATAAATACATCTTTATTTGAGAGAGTCCTATTATCAGAGGGGAAAGCAAATAAGGAAACAGTTCTAAACTTATCTAAGAAAGGGATCGAGCTTCTAAGGGCCGAGGATGTATTGAAAGACCCATATGTTTTTGAATTTTTAGGAATACCAGAAAATAAGCCAATGATGGAAAATGACTTGGAGAAAGCTTTAGTAGATCATATAGAAAAATTTTTATTAGAGCTTGGCAGAGGATTTATGTTTGTGGGAACCCAGCAGAGAGTTACTTTAAATAATACTCACTATTATGTAGATATGGTGTTTTACAATAAAATATTGAGATCATATATATTAATAGAATTAAAAACAAGTAAGTTGATGCCTGAAGCAGTCGGACAACTTAATATGTATTTAAATTACTATCAGTCAGAAATCAATGACGAAATAGATAATCCTCCTATTGGAATAATCCTTTGCACAGATAAGGATAATGTAGCGGCAGAATATGCATTGGGTGGTCTTTCAAAGTTGGAGGCATTTGTGGATTATGAACAACCTACAAATTATATAGTTAAATCTGTAGATTATGATGATAATTATGAAACCCCTGTATTAACAGCGGGGCAATCTTTTGTGTAATGATAAAAATATTATTGTGGATTTTTTGGTGGAAAAATTGAAGCCAAAATTTATTTATCTTTTTGGTTCCTTTGTAAAAGGTGAGGGAAGGGATGACAGCGATATAAATTTGGCCGTTTATTTGGACGAAGAAATTAGTCCTTATAAACTTTTTACTGTTGCCAATGAACTTTCTTTTGAAGTAAAAGAAGACGTTCAAATTATAGACTTGAAAAAATAGATACCGTATTTGCTGAACAGATTGTTGGAAATAGAGAAGAGCTATATTTTATTGATGAATACTTAAAGGTAAATTATAATATGAAAACCTTCAGGGAGTATGCCAAATTAAATGAGGAAAGGCAAATCATCCTAGATAGAATTGAGAAGGAAGGGAAGATCTATGGATAGGGATGTTTTATATAATAAAGATGATAGGTTAAATAATATAAGTCAAAGGGAATAAGAAATGTGGGGATTTGTAAATACTATTAATAGTTGTGTTCGGGTTATATACATTATATAATAGCGGCAGTGAAAATTTTTATAAATAATCTGTACAAGATAAACGAGAGGGGAAGGGGGCTACCAAATCACGGGTTTTTATAACCTTTTGGTAACGGCAAAATGAATAAAAAATTATCCGGTAAAACTGTTACAAGATTATTAGGATTAGCAGCTTTTATTGCAACAGGGGGAGGATTGATTATCTCAACGGCAATCAATGAGGAAAATTTTTATAAAACAGAAATTTTAATAATCATAGGATGTTTTTTTGCTATAAGTTTAGTAGATCATTTCAGAAAACTGGTGCTGGGGGATGATAAAAATGAAAATTAACAAGAGAAACATATATGTTTTTATATGTTCTTTTGTGGGTGTTACCTTAACATGGTTTATAAATCATGAAATGGGACAAGGGGCGGTTATTGCCAATGGCCTGGTAGGCGTAATGGCTGCTGTTTTTCTCCCGAATGATTTGGCAGGTATAACATATACATCGTCCTTTGTCGGGATGAGTTCGCTATCGGTAATTCCTTCTATGGCGGCAGCCGCATTGGGAGGTGTGGTAGTGTCGATAGTCCTTTTAACCACTGCGGAGATTTATGCGGGTATCGGCGGAAAGGGCGGAACTACGGCGGCATTATCCACAATAGTTACGAAAACAATAATAAATATTTTTAGATAGAAGGTGTATATCATGGAAGAAATAATTATTTTAATAATATCGGTGATCGCCGGTATGGCCACTTATATAGCATCTAATATTTTAAAAAGGGGAGCTGTTATCGCCTCCGCTATCATAACTTTAGTATCCGGAATTATACTTCCTTATTTTTCTCCTGTAATAGGCAGTGCATCGGTAACTGCTGCTGCGTGTTCCTCCTATGCGGGGATGATTTCCGTCGAAAATGCACTTAATCTCCGGGAGATGGCCGTAATATCCTTGATGACGGGGATACTTTTTATAGCCGCTAATAGTGCATATGTGGGCATCGGGGGAAGATTAGGTACAATAGCTGCTATATCATGTTTTGCATGGCTGGGGTTTAAGAAAGTATTTGTGGAAATAGATGAATTGTTTGAATAGGGGGACAAATTTATGAAAAACAACAAAACAAAATCAATAGCATATTTGGGTATGCTATCCTTGTTAGCCAGTTTAATTATGGGCCTATTAGGATTTACAAATAGCACGAGGGATATAAATAATGTTAAAAATCAATTATTGAAAAATCATGTTGAAAACAATATAAATCTGACAATGAAATATGTCGAAAGTTCCTACGGCACATTGACCCAAGGGGTTGGAACCCTGCTCGACAGCAACGGTAACAGTATAGAGGGTGAATACGAAGTAGTGGATACTATATTGGAAGACCTGGGGGACAAATCCACCATTTTTGTTAAGGTCAATGATGATTTTAAAAGAATTTCAACAAATATTATGTCTTCTGAAAACCAGAGGGCAATAGGTACATTTTTAGGCACCGATCATAACGCATATGAAACAGTGATGAGGGGTGAACTATATGCGGGGGAAGCAACAATATTGGGCGAAAACTATTACACAGCCTATCGGCCCATAAAAGATACCAATCAGAATGTGATAGGGTTGTTGTTTGTAGGTGTGCCGATGGAGACATTAGATAATATTATAAAGGTGCATGATGCAAAAATGGACAAAATCAATATATCAATTATTTTGCTGAGGGCTATTTCGTTAGGTTCATTGATTGTGCTGGTAGGAAAATCGGTTACGAGCAGAAAACCCGACAATTCTCCGGGGCATTAATCAAAATAATCCCTTTACATACATGAACAATCATTTTTACTTTTAAATGAGGCAGATAAACAAGTCATGGTTTAAAAGCCCGGGTGGGTCAAAAATTCTTGTAGGAATTTAAAAGATAAATAACAAAATATGGCACAGTTCGTTCCGTATAGTGAGCTGTGCCGTTTTCTGGTTAAGGCCGTATTTCGGTATTGTAGCAAAGGACAGATCACATTTTGTTTTTATCATAAATAATTGTGCAGTTCATGAGACGGATAACTTTATCCGCTTATTGTTAATTCTTCTACTATTTAAAAATTTTTGTGTTATAATATATTTTACAATAATGTGCCATAATAGTTTCTTTTAGGATATTTGGCTTTATTTGATGCACTAGGGGGGTAATTAAAATGAAAAGGGTGGTCAGTGTAAGTATCGGTGATTCTAAAAGGGATCATTATGTTGAGACAGAGATAATGGGCGAAAAGTTTATCATTGAACGCATCGGCACGGACGGCAGTATACAGAAGGCGATTGAATTGATAGAAAAAATGGACGGCAAGGTTGACGCAATCGGGATGGGCGGTATTTCTTTGTACCTGTGGGCCGGACGTCCCTATACCATCAGGGCGGCATTGCCTATTAAAAGGGCGGCTAAGATTACACCGGTGGTTGACGGCGTAGGCCTTAAAAATACATTGGAAAGAAGAATCATTGCATATTTACATAATAACGACATAGTTAATTTTACAAAAAGGAAGGTATTGGTTACCAGCGGGCTGGATCGTTTCGGCATGGCGGAGAGCTTGGATCATCACGGAGCCGATATAATATTGGGTGACCTGATATTTGCTATCGGTGTAAATGTCCCCATAAATTCATTAAAGGGCCTGTATAGAATAGCGGCTGTAGCAGCCCCGATTGCCTGTATGTTGCCGTTCCATATGATATATCCTACCGGGGATAAACAAAATAAAAATAACGGCAGTAAATTTGCTAAGTACTATAATAATGCGGAAATTATAGCAGGGGATTTTCATTATGTTAAAAAATTCATGCCTGCCGATATGAGGAATAAAATAATAATCACAAATACGGTTACTGCGGAAGATGTGGACCAATTGAGAGACAGTGGCTTAGAGCTGCTTGTTACCACCACACCGGAATTTAACGGCAGATCTTTTGGAACCAATGTGATGGAAGGGGTGGTGATTTCTCTTCTCAAGATGAGTGGAAAGGGAAACACGCCGGCCGAATATGACGAAATTCTGGATAAACTCGATTTGAAACCCAGGATAGAATATTTAAATAAAGCCGGAGTGGCCGTACAATGTTAAAAGCCCGGTTTTCACTTGACATTTAATACCTACTATTTTATAATATGTAGAATATAAATGCCTAAACAGTGGAATGAATATCAGGAAGCTAAACACATATCGTGATTTCCCATGAAAAAATATACAATTTTAAGATAATATATTGTAAGACAAAATGATGGGGGTTTCCAAATCAGTGCCCATGTAACAAATAGTATAAGTTTGTTATATAATAAAGAAATATAAAGGGCTTATGAAAACATATGTTATGAACTAATATCATAACAATATTTTAATGGGCATCAGTAATCCATATAAGTATTTAAATGTAATCAATTATAGAGAAGGAGGGAGATGTTATGGTAGATAAAGAAATCGTTCTAACAGTTCATGGGCTAAAAAAACTGGAAGATGAATTAGAATTGCTCAAAACAGTGAAAAGAAAAGAGATAGCCGAAAGAATAAAGCAATCAATTGCTTTTGGAGATATAAGCGAGAATTCGGAATATGATGAAGCCAAAAACGATCAAGCTCAGATAGAAGACAGGATAAAAAAACTTGAAGCCATGCTCCGCAGAGCTACCATAATAGACGAAGATGATATTAATACAGATATTGTCAGTATAGGCGCAACAGTACAAGTCAAGGATTTAGAGTTTGACGAAATAGTTGAATATATGATAGTGGGGTCAGTCGAAGCAGACCCATATGAACTCAAAATATCTAATGAATCTCCTGTTGGCAAGTCTTTGATAGGATCAAGAGTGGGGGAAATCGTAGAGATACAAATTCCGGACGGGATTACCAGATACGAAGTATTACAAATTACAAGATAAGCTGGGGGCATACAAGTGATGAATGAAGAACAGGACTTAAATGAATTGCTTAAAATCCGTATAGATAAATTGAAATATTTAAAGAGTATAGGCAAGGATCCTTTCGAGATAGAAAAGGTTCATGTTACTCATCATAGTGAAGAAATCAAAGAAGGGTTTGAACGGTTAGAAGGCAAAGAGGTGACGGTTGCAGGACGCCTCATGGCTAAACGAGGCCATGGTAAGGCGGGATTTATCAATATTCAGGATGAAGAAGGCCAGATACAATCATATGTGAGACAGGACAAGATAGGCGAAGAGAGCTATGAACTATTTACCACCTATGATATTGGGGATATTCTGGAGATAAAAGGTGAAGTTTTCAAGACAAAAAAAGGAGAAGTTTCGATAAGGGCGAATGAAATTCGCTTGCTTGTAAAATCGATTCAAATTTTACCTGAGAAATGGCACGGATTAAAAGACCATGATCTGAGATACAGGCAGAGATACGTAGATTTAATAGTCAATCCGGAGGTAAAGAAAACATTTATTATAAGATCCAAGATAATCAAGGCCATAAGAGAATATTTAGATGATAGGGGGTATTTGGAGGTAGAGACCCCTATATTGGGCACTATAGCCGGAGGGGCCACCGCCAGGCCTTTTATCACGTATCATAATACCCTGGATATCAATATGTATCTGAGGATTGCAAATGAATTATTCCTGAAGAGATTGATAGTCGGAGGGTTTGATAAGGTATACGAGATGGGCAAGATGTTCAGAAATGAAGGTATATCTATCAAACATAATCCTGAGTATACAGGCATTGAAATTTACAAGGCTTATGCAGATTATAACGACATGATGGAAATCACTGAAAATATAATAGCCTATGCGGCCGAAAAGACCTTAGGCACCGTTAAAATCAATTATCAAGGCCGGGAATTAGATCTTACTCCTCCTTGGAGGAGGCTGACTATGATAGACGCATGTAAAGAATATGCAGGTGTAGATTTTAACGATATCAAAACTGATGATGAGGCAATAAAAGCAGGCAAGGAGCTGGGGATTGAAATTAAACCCGGGATGAAAAGGGGCAATATCATCAGTGAAATATTTGAAGAACATGTTGAAAAATATTTGATTCAGCCTACTTTTATAACACAATATCCGGTGGAAGTATCGCCTCTATCAAAACGAAATTCCGATAATCCGGAATTGACAAATCGGTTTGAGGCTTTTATCAATGCATGGGAAATTGCAAATGCTTTTTCGGAGCTCAACGACCCCTTCGATCAGAGGGAAAGGTTTATGGAACAATTGTCACAGCGTGAAGCCGGCGATGAAGAGGCACATATGTTGGATGAAGATTTTTTAAATGCCCTAGAGGTAGGATTACCGCCTACGGGCGGATTAGGGATAGGAATAGACAGGGTAATAATGTTATTGACAGATTCCCCGTCCATCCGTGATGTGTTGCTGTTTCCTACAATGAAACCCATAGAACCGGAATAAGAATTTATAAATAATGTATATAAGGAGACAGGTCCTTTGTATGTCACTTAACATAAAGTGTAGAACAAAGGGTCTGTCCCTTTTTGTTACAGTTCGTTCACTCAGGGATTCTTCATTTCGCTCATTTGGAATGACATAATCCGGAATTTTTTTAGCAGCCGGGCAGTCTGTTTTGCTCGGATATTGACATTATCCGTCTTAAATTTAAAATAGAATATAAAATAGAATAGTGGTATAATAATATTAATAGCTGTGAGAAATACTAGGGGGGATAAAGTATGAGTTTCCAGCAGTTGTTTGAAAAAGGAATATCTTTCGAAGTATTCACTCCCGACGACCATGATGTGAATATGGAAAAATTATTGGAAATATACGATGGAATTGAAATTGATGAAAATTTATTTAACAAAATCAAATCAATAGATGATTCAATATATATATTAGCCTTTGCCGAATTATGGTGTTCAGATTGTATTATAAACTTACCGGCGCTCGAGAAGATAAACGATATCAATCCCGGTATAGTATTTAGAATTTTGCCTAAGGATTTTGATGAAGATTGTATAGGAGAATGTGAGGTATATGATAAACTAAAAATTCCTACTTTCATAATATTAAATAATAAATTTGAAGAGATAGGGAAATTTGTCGAAAATCCCAAAATACTCAATGACATTATAAATAAAGGCAATCAGGTAGAAATTGTTGTAGCGAAGCGCAAGTATCAAAAAGGAGAATATGTAAGCGAAACCATAGAAGAAATTATTGATACTATAATAGAAAAAACCGGTTAATCTTAAAAGGTAACCCCGAATCCATATCTTGCTCAGGGCAATAAAGCTTTTAAAGGGAATTTTGTAAAGGGCAATCTAATGGGCGAAATAAAGTGTTATGAAAGCAGGGAGAGGATTTTAATGGTTCAAGTTATAAAACGGGACGGCAGGTCGGTAGATTTTGATTTGACCAAGATTGTAAATGCGATTAATAAAGCGATGGCGGAGACTAAAGAAGGCATAGATGAAGAGTTGAGTATTCGAATTGCAGAGGAGATCGGTGAAAAAATAAGGGGCCAAATAGAGCCCATACATGTAGAAGAGATACAGGATATTGTGGAAATGAAATTGATGTCTTCGCACAGAAAGGATGTAGCCAAACGCTATATCATATATAGAAATGAAAGAGCAAAGCTGAGAGGCATGTTTAAAAGGAATGTTGAAACCCTGTTGACGGATGAATTTACCAGCAAATACAAACACCAGCTGTCTCCCCTAAATCAGCTGGGTAATTTTGTATATTATCGCACATATTCCAGATGGTTGCCGGATCAGAGAAGGAGAGAATATTGGTGGGAAACCGTCAGGAGGGCGGTGGAATACAATTGCAGCTTAGTACCTACAAGGAGGGAAGAAGCGGAAAAACTGTTTGATAATATATATAATCTCAGACAATTTTTGTCCGGCAGGACATTTTGGGTAGGGGGGACTGCCGTGGCTAAGAATTATCCCATGGCTAATTATAATTGTTCCTTCCTGGTTATAGATAGTTTTGAAGCATTCAGGGAACTTTTTTATTTGCTTATGGTCGGTTCCGGAGTAGGCGCAAGGGTTTTGAAGGATGATGTAAAAAATCTCCCCAAAATAAGAGTCGATTATGAAATTATACATAAGGATTATACCCCCATACCGCACAATGCAAGGGAAGATAATACCAGCTTCTATTTTTCGCATAACAACACTGTTAAAATTACAGTGGGAGACAGTAAGGAGGGCTGGGTACAGTCTTTGGATTTTTTCTTTAAACTTTTATACAGCAGTGAATACAGGAATATCAAAACAATAATCATTGATTATGACCATGTCAGGCCGAAGGGGGAAAAACTGAAAACCTTTGGAGGAACGGCCAGCGGGCATTCAAGTTTAAAAAATATGTTTTATAAGATAGATAGGGTAATAAAAAACAGTAAAAAATCCGATGTTTTTGAAAAGATAAAATTGAGGCCTATTCATTGTTTAGATATTGCCAATGTTATCGGGGAAAATGTTGTTGTAGGCGGAGTCAGGCGTACGGCCGAGATGATTTTAATTGATCCCGACGATAGGGAATGCATAGAGGCCAAATCCAATCTATACAGTCAGATAGACGGGCAATGGATAGTAAATCAGGATATTGTACATAGGCAGATGAGCAATAACTCAATTTATTATAGAGAAAAGCCAACCCGTGAGAGGCTGCATTGGCAGATACAGCAGATGCGTTATTCCGGGGAGCCGGGCTGGGTCAATGCAAGAGCCGCATCAAAAAGGCGGCCTAATATGCAGGGCGTAAACCCCTGCGGAGAAATACTGCTGGATTCACGGGGATTGTGCAATTTAACTACTGTCAATGTTTTAGCATTTGTAAAAGAAGATGGGACATTGGATATGGACAATCTCTTAGAGGCCCAAAGATTGTCCGTCAGGGCCGGATATAGGATGACCTGTGTAGAACTCGAACTGCATAACTGGGACAAAATACATCATAGAGATAAATTGGTAGGTTGTTCCTTAACCGGATGGCAGGATATGGTAAATGCTACCGGTATAACTAAAGAGGACGAAGCAAATATATTGAGCATGTTGAGAAAAACGGCACGGGAAGAGGTGGATTTATATGCTAAAGAAGTCGGAGAAAATATTCCTCTGTTGGTAACTACCGTAAAGCCGGAAGGGACATTGAGCCAGTTACCTACCGTATCCAGCGGAGTTCATTATTCACATTCGCCCTATTATATAAGGAGAATAAGGATAAGCTCCAGCGATCCGTTAGTAAAGGTATGTGAGGATTTGGGATATCCGGTTTATCCGGAAGTTGGACAAGATAAAGACACATGTGCCACAAAGGTGGTGGAATTCCCGGTAGAAGCGCCGGCGGGAAAGACAAAATATGATGTCTCGGCAATAGAGCAGTTAGAAAACTATAAGTTATTTATGGAAAACTATGTGGATCATAATTGTTCCATAACCGTTCATGTGAGGGAACATGAATGGGAAGATGTTGAAGAATGGATATGGCAAAATTGGGATGATGTTGTTGCGCTTTCATTTCTGGCATTAGAGGACAATTTCTATCAGCTGCTGCCGTATGAAGCGATTGATGAGGAAGAATACAATAGGAGAAAGAGCGAAATGAAACCCTTTATTCCTTCACTGATAAGCAAATATGAGGAGCAGGAAACAAATTTGGATATAAGCGGCAAGGGCTGTGACAACGGCATTTGCCCCGTAAGATAGAAACCGAGATAAAAAAAGCATGTGTAAAATTCACACATGCTTTTTTGAATTACTTATCTTCTTCTTTAGCAGCCTCTATCACTTTTTCGCTGATTATCTGAGGCGCTTCTTCATATCTCGCAAATTCCATAGAGAAGCTGCCCCTGGCTTGTGTCATGGATCTTAAATCGGTAGCATATTTAAACATCTCGGATTGCGGGGCCTCCGCAACTACTAACTGCATTCCCTTGGGCTGCGGTTCCATACCTAAAATTTTGCCTCTGCGCTTACTTAAATCGCCCATCACATCGCCCATGTATTCTTCGGGCACTATTACCTCAACTTTTATAATGGGTTCCAACAGCACCGGATTAGCGGCCTCTATTCCTTTTTTAAATGCTATTGATGCCGCAATCTTGAATGCCATTTCCGAAGAATCGACATCATGATAAGAACCATCATACAATATTGCCCTTACGTTAACCACTGGATATCCGGCAAGCACTCCCGATTCCAAACATTCCCTCAATCCTTTTTCTACTGCGGGTATATAGGATTTTGGAACCGAACCGCCGAAAATTTCTTCTTTAAATTCGAATTCGTCAGGTGCGGGTTCAAAACGGATTTTAACATCGCCGTACTGTCCATGTCCTCCGGATTGTTTTTTATGCCTTCCCTGAACATCGGATTTACCCTTGACAGTTTCGCGATAAGGAACCTTAGGATCCCTGAGTTCGACATCTACACCGAATTTATTTTTTAATTTACTTGTGATTATATTTACGTGCAGTTCTCCCTGCCCATAGATAAGTGTCTGTTTTACCTCCGGGTTTCTTTCAAAATAGAATGAGGGGTCTTCTTCTGCCAGGCGTTGAAGCCCGGAGCTGATTTTTTCCTCATCACCTTTTGATTTGGGTTCGATGCTCAGCGCGAGCTGAGGTTTTATAAAATCTATACTGCTATACATGATGGGGTCGTTTATACTGCATAATGTATCCCCGGTGTTGGTATATTGAAGCTTGGCGATAGATACTATATCCCCCGCAAATGCTTCTTCGATTTCAATCTGATTTTTTCCTCTCAACACAAACAGAGAACCGATCTTTTCTTTTTTATCCTTGTTTGTATTTAATACTTCCATATCCAATGTGAGTTTTCCCGATATAATTTTCAAAAGGGATATCTTGCCGACATAAGGGTCGACAATTGTTTTGAATACCTGTGCCGAAAAAGGTTCGTCCGGCTCTAAAGTTCTTTCTATTACTTCATCCTTATCATGCGGGTTAAAGCCCTTATTTAGCGGCATATCCATAGGTGACGGGGCATAGTCCACCAACATATCCAATAAGGAAAGGGCACCTATATTATTAGTAGAGGAACCGCATAAAACAGGAACTATATCTCCACTTAAGATACCTTTTCTTAGACCTTCCTGGATCTCCTCTTCGGTAAAGGCCTCACCTTCGAAATATTTTTCTAACAGAGCTTCATCGCTTTCGGCAACAGATTCCAGAAGCATTTCACGGATTGGATTTACCCTATCCATCAAATTCTCCGGTATGGGCTTTTCCGAATAGCCTTTCCCATCATATTCTTCAGCAACCATCTTGACAATATTTATACCGCCTATAAAATTTTCATTTTCGCCTAATGGAATCTGAAACGGAGTGATTTTATTACCGAATTTCTCTTTTAGATCATTCAAT
>DASRMO010000164.1:0-3131 GCA_035647895.1 Clostridia bacterium | reverse complement strand
AGCCGGAATAAAAATTGGTCCCAATGAGGCCATATGGTGTATAATAAAAAATAATTGCCGGTTTGTTTTAAGGGGTTGATATGAAATGGAAGTGTTTGTACTTGTAGGTTCCAGCGGCACCGGTAAAAGTTTTCAAGCCATCAGTATAGCGAAACAAAAAAATATCGAATATATAATAGATGACGGTTTATTAATAAAAGGGAATAAGGTCCTAGGGGGAAGTTCGGCAAAGAGAGAGGGCTCATATATGAGCGCTATCAAAAGGGCAATTTTCCTCAAAGAGAGTCACAGAGCGAAGGTTAAGAAAATTTTAGAAAGAGAAAACCCGGAAAAAATACTTATCTTAGGGACCTCTGTCAAAATGATAGAAAGAATAGTGGATGCTCTGAAATTAGGGGAGATCAAAGAATGGATTTTTATAGAGGACATATCCACCGAAGAAGAGATTAAACTGGCAAAAAAATATCGAATAAAAGAAGGAAAACACATCATACCTGTTCCGACATTTGAGATAAAGAAAGATTTTTCCGGATATTTTTTAAATCCCTTGAGAATATTCAGGAGTTTCGGCAAGGAAGGCAATGCCGGTGAGGAGGAGCGTTCCGTAGTCAGGCCGACATTCAGCTATATGGGTAAATATTTCATCTCCAATAGTGTCATAGAAAATTTAGTATATTATGCGGCTAATAAAACAATAGGGATTTCTAAAATCAGCAATATCGATATTCTCAACACCGGCCGCGGGCTTATTATAGAGATGGATGTGCGTATTATGTACGGCAACCCCATCAGGCCATTGGCCGAAAGGTTACAGGAGCAGGTTATGATAGAGATTGAATATATGACATCTTTCAATGTATTATCCATAAATTTAAACGTGAGAGGGTTGGTTGTTACGGCCTAGACGGAATATATGTTTTTATTGTCCTATTGATACGGTTTTCGGCCCTTTTTCCTTCTTTCTTATTGTTTGCAACGATAAAATAATTGTGATATACTTTTTAAAATATATAATAAAACAAATTACAACAAAATATTCAAAGATTTTAAGGGGGTAATTTTTAGTGGCTGAAAAAACATTAAATCCTTTAGAGATTGTCCAGCAACAGATAAAAACAGTATGTGAAAAACTTGATGCGGATCCGGCCGTATTTGAGATACTTAAAAATCCCATGAGAACGCTCGAAGTTACAATTCCTGTGAGAATGGACGATGGGAGTGTCAAAACCTTTTTAGGATATAGGGCACAACACAATGATGCTATAGGGCCTTTTAAGGGCGGGGTCAGAATTCACCCCAATGTACATATGGATGAAGTCAAGGCGCTTTCTACATGGATGACCTTTAAATGCGGGGTTATCGGTGTGCCTTATGGCGGAGGAAAAGGCGGGATAATTGCCGACCCTTTTAAATTATCAGAAGGTGAATTAGAAAGACTGTCAAGAGGTTATGCACGGGCCATCGCTCCTATTATCGGGGAGAAGGTCGACATTCCGGCCCCGGATGTAGGTACAAATGGGCAGGTCATGGCATGGATGATAGATGAACATCAAAAAACAACCGGAGATTTTACACCCGGTGCATATACAGGTAAACCGGTTGAATTCTACGGTTCTTTAGCCAGAACAGAGGCTACGGGTTATGGTGTTGCTCTTATGGCCAGGGAAGCCGCCAAAAAAATAGGCCTCGATATTAAAGGCGCTAAAATAGCTTTACAGGGTTTTGGAAATGTAGGTTCCTTTGCGGGTAAATATATCACCCAATTGGGCGGAAAATTGGTAGCGGTTGCGGATCATTCTGTCGGAATTTATAACGGTGAAGGAATTGATGCGGATGCATTAATGGAATACGTAAGGGAACATAAATGTATTAAAGGATTTCCGGATGTTGAAGGTGAGTTTCCGAGGGAGGATATAATCACCTTTGATGCGGATATTTTATTGCCCTGTGCCTTGGAAAATGCTATAACATCTGCGAATGCGGCGGAAATTAAAGCCAAGATTGTTTCCGAAGGTGCTAATGGGCCTACCACGCCGGAGGCGGACGAAATAATGAATGAAAAGGGGATTGTGGTCATTCCTGACTTGCTCGCTAACTGCGGCGGGGTAGCGGTATCTTATTGTGAATGGGTGCAAAATTTACAGAGATATTCCTGGGCATTCGATGAAATACAACAAAAACAGGAGGCAATGATGATAAAGGCTTTTAATGAAATCTGGGACCTCAAGGAGGAACATAATACAACCATGAGGGTGGCTGCTTATATGATTTCCATTAAAAAGATTGCGAAAGTGATGAAACTCAGGGGCTGGTACTAAAATATGTGCAATGCCCAATCAGTGTATCTCACGGATAATTCCGATGGGTGTTTGCTCCCTGCCCTGTCCTAGGGGATTATCTCTGAGGATTCGGGTAATTTCATTAAAATCAATGTCATCATGGGAACCGCCTAATATGTTGCCGCCCAAATCATTGATATCGGAAATAACTACTCTGATACCGCCGAGGGCATCGCTGATTTCTTTGGCAACTTTATCAGGCTCCATGGGGCCTAATACGACATGAGTATTGTATGGGGGTATTGTACCGGAAGTAGGGCCATCGATTGCTCTGGCTTTTGAACCGGCAATTCTGTAAAAATCACCTTTTCGGCGAAATATTATTTTTGTGATAGCTGCAATTATAGCGGCAAATAAAATTTTAGGGACCCCACATTCCCTGAGGGCCATTTCCATGGTCTCAGGCATACCGAGACCTATGCCCGCCGGGGTTTTGGTTACATATTTTGCAAGAAATTTAGCTAAAGGCCGCGGTTTTATCTCTTTCAGGGGAATAGCCCTCCCCTGGGTGATAGATACTATCTTTTCGGTTATGAAGACCGTATCCCCTTCACATATTTTGTTTTTTAAATATTTTACAGCTACATCAATAACATTATCTTCTTCTTGAACTAAATGGGTTTTGACCGGAATTCGTATAAATCTTTTGTTTCCTATATTTACTTCAAGCCGTTTTCCTATATTTGCTATCATCGGTTGGGGTTGGTCCATGGGAAGCCTCCTAAAAATTGTTGGTGTATTATAGATTATAACCTTAAATTATTATAAATATCTTCTGTCACTAATAATAAC
>DASRMO010000163.1:0-7288 GCA_035647895.1 Clostridia bacterium | reverse complement strand
GTTTATTCCCGCACTCATATTTTGTGTTATTATTTCATTTATATAACTTTCTAAATATTCTAATCTTTCTAATGATGTTCCTATAGCTACCCTCGCATTAACTGTCTCTATGTTTAAATCATTTTTTGATGTGAGCTGTGTTATCTTTTCTATCTCCGTCAGTTCTTCATCGCTACGAAGCCTATATACTAACGAAAAAAATTTTTCTATGTCCTTTTTAACTTCTACATGAACACCCGGGTTCAATTTGTAAATAGATTTTACCGCAGCCGCAGCTTTTTGCTTTGCACGTTCCGTGTTGATTTTATCTTCTATATCTTTTGGAGCTTGTATATCCTCCGGAGCTTTTTGTCCTGCCTTTAAATCAAACTTTTCCGGTTTTAAATCTGTTAACAGTATAAAAAATAAACTTGCAAAAAACAGCAGGGCTATAAGAAAATTCCTGATTGATTTTCTTTGAAAAAACCTCCCGGCAGAGCTATTCATAGTATCCTCCTCTAATATTTAATATGCATATTACCTTTATTTTTGTACTCTAGTTTTCGCCTTAATATCATATTTCTCGTAAGCATTGACAATTTTTTGAACTAATCGATGTCTTACAACATCCCTGCTTGTTAAATATACAAATCCAATTTCATCTATATCTTTTAATACCTTTTCTACATGCTTTAGGCCGGAATATTTACCCTTAGGAAGATCTATTTGTGTAACATCCCCCGTTACTATAGCCTTTGAACCTAAGCCTATCCGAGTTAAAAACATCTTCATCTGTTCTCTGGTTGCATTTTGAGCCTCATCTAAAATAATAAAAGAATTGCTCAATGTTCTCCCCCTCATATAGGCCAAAGGAGCCACTTCTATCATACCTCTTTCCACATATTTTTGGAATCTTTCCGACCCAAGAATATCAAAAAGGGCATCGTATAAAGGCCTCAAATAAGGGTCTACCTTGTCCTTCAAATCCCCGGGTAAAAACCCGAGACTTTCACCGGCTTCTACCGCAGGCCTTGTTAAGATAATTCTATTTACCTCCTCATTTCTAAGGGCTTTTACTGCCATAGTGACTGCTAAATAGGTTTTGCCCGTCCCGGCAGGGCCTATACCGAATGTTAAATCTTTAGATTGTATTTGTTCAATATATTTTCTCTGCCCCACGGTTTTTGGCTTAATAGGTTTGTTTTTATCGGTAACAAATATTATATCCCCCGCTAAAGACTGTATCTGTTCCTGTTCCCCCTCTAATAATAACCCTATAGCATAAGTTATATTCTGTGCCGTAAGGTTTTCTTTTTTTATAACCAATTCCATCAGTTGCTCTATTAGCTTTTCACCCAATAAAACATTTTTTTCGTCCCCTATAATTAAAATGTCTCCGTTTCTTTGTATGATATCTATTCCCAAGGATTGATTGATTATCCTTAAATTTTCATCGAAATTACCGAATAATTGCCTGATAAAATCCTGTTCTTTAACTTCTATCCTCTTTTTAAATTTGTTTTCCAATAATTAGTCCTCTCCAATCTTTAATGTCTTTTGCACCGCAATATTTTCTAATGCCTCTATAATAACTTTACCATATAAAACTCCATCTTTAACGGTAAAATCAATTTGTGTATTTAAAATTTCCGCCTCAAATGGTATTTCTTCCAAAATACTATCTAGAGCCTCTTTATGAACATGGTTTTTCGCATCCACCTCATTTACCGTTGTCTCAATTTTATTGACCTCATAATATTCTTCTATTATTAATTCGACAGGTAATCCTATTTCCCTCCATTGTAAAGGCTTCTTAGATTTTTTTTCTACAATGTAAAATTCATATGGGATTTTACCCCTATTGAAAGAAAGCTCTACATTTCCTAAATTTAAAACCTTTTTTACAAATTTTTGCCCTGTCTTTTCCTCTTTAATTTCAGTCAAGTTTTTTTCTCCTATTGCCTCATAATAAGTCTTGGCATATACATCCCCATAGGAATGAACCAACATACTATTACCGGATTGAATTATTCCGCTGATCAAAATATCTCCCTTTTTAACTATATCACCTTCCTCGACTACAGCATGACCGCTTTTAGTTATTACCTTTTCTATTACCCCGTTTTTTCCTGCTATAACATTGCAAGGTATATCTTTATCTATCTTATTTGGCGGTAATATTTTTTCGGCCACTTCCACCTTAGCCTTAATCCCTTTTATTTCTACCCCAACCCAAGCTAACTGATCCATTTCCAAAAGCAACTGATTTTCCAGTTTTCGCAGATTAACAAAACATCTATTTGCACCGGGTTTAAACCCAAGATTATTTAACTTAGATATTATTTCAGCCTTTTCGACATTTTCATTGCCTACTATTTCTACGGAAAATATAAAAGTTGATACAAAAACTAACAGTAGAAAACAAAAAAATGCCCCCAGTAAAAGCATTTTCCTTTTTTTTAATCTGTGTATCCAAAAAGGATAACCGTGCTTCTCGAATATAGATACCTTACAACCTATTTTTCTAACAATCTTTTTCAGGTCTTTAAATCCTTTAATGCTTATTTTTGTTTCTAAAGTGGTGTTATCTATTCTTTTCACATCCCATAAATATATATCCCTAGCCATACATATATTTATGAATCTCTCTAAGGTCAATCCTTGAACCCTTATAATTACATAACCCCTCATATAGTTCCATAATCTCAACACCAACAATATATCCACCCCTCAATCAATAAATTCTACCTGATTGATTTCTCCCACAATAAAAATCTCTTCTGCAACAATATTTTTTAGCATTAAATTTTTTCCTATAATGCGCAAGATTCCATTTTTTGTATTGATTCGTATTCTGTTATCCGTATATTCTAAAATGCCTTTATGATTTTCTATATAAATTTGGAGATTGCCAATCATTATAATTTTAGGTAAATCCAATATAATATCTTTTGGTAATTCTAATATTTCAGCTAGGCCTTTTTTTATTCCTCCATTTTCCCACACTTGGCATACCCCCTATTATATTAAATTTTTATGCTTACAATAATTCTAATAGACCTGTTTTATAAGCAAAAAAGATAAGGCAAGCCTTATCTTCTTAAACTCTTTGGTTTTTGCAAAACCTCGGACATTATAACTCCCTGAATAACTGATTTTTTGTCAAACTTAATATATGTTTCTTCCTTTCCTATTTCCCCTTCATATACACTGCCCGTAACCCTTTTAATATCCCTTGCCGGAGTATCCTTTGGAGGATGTATTTTCTGTTCTGTTTTAGTATCATCTTCTTCTACAGCATCTTGCTCCGTGAGGGAAATTTGTTCATTTTGAGTCTCTCTGAAAGCTTTATCAAGCTCCAGCCTTACTTCCTTAAACAAATCTTCAAATCCGCCGGGAAATTTCTTATCTTTGTTTTTACCGATATCGGGTACCTTCCTAATAGGTGATGGTTCCCGGGATACGGGTTCATCAGTTTTAACTGTCGGTTTAGTCGGTGTTTTATTCTTATTAAATAAGGAACTTATAAAAACAATGATTATAAAAGCCAGTATAGTCCTAAAATCCACATAATCACTTCCTTTGTCAGTAAAAACCAATCTTTTATTTCATAAGATCTTTTCCTTCTCCTTTATTGTCATCCTTATCAAGTTTCGCAATAGATTCCCTCATACCTGTATCAGCCAATATATTCTGTAATTTATAATAATCCATCACTCCAATTTTACCTTCCCGCAGAGCCGTAGCCATAGCCCTTGGCACTTCTGCCTCCGCTTCTACTACCTTTGCTTTCATTTCCTCTACAGTGGCTTTCATCTCTTGTTCTTTAGCCACGGCCATAGCCCTTCTCTCTTCTGCTTTAGCCTGTGCAATTCGTTTGTCTGCCTCTGCTTGGTCTGTCTGCAATTCTGCTCCTATATTCCTACCAACGTCTATATCCGCAATATCAATTGACAAAATTTCAAAGGCAGTACCGGCATCCAGGCCTTTTTCTAAAACCGTTTTGGAAATTGAATCAGGATTTTCCAATACATCCTTATGGGATACCGATGAACCTACTGTCGTAACTATACCTTCCCCGACCCTAGCTATGATTGTTTCCTCCCCGGCACCTCCAACGAGCCTTTCAATATTCGCCCTGACGGTCACTCTTGCTTTTACCATTACCTCTATACCGTCTTTAGCAACAGCCGATATTTTGGGTGTTTCAATTACCTTCGGATTAACACTCACCCGAACAGCTTCTAATACATTTCTGCCCGCTAAATCAATAGCCGCAGCCCTTTCAAATTCAAGGCTGATCTCCGCCCTCTGTGCGGCAATCAAAGCATTTACCACGCTGTTTATATCTCCCCCCGCTAAATAATGTCCCTCAAGACTGTCTATATCCAAATCCAAACCCGCTTTGGTCGCTTTAATCATAGGGTTAACTATGCGGCTCGGCTGAACCCTTCTGAATCTCATTCCCACTAGAGTAAATATACCGATTTTAACCCCGGAGAAAAAAGCCGTTATCCATAATCCTACCGGTACAAAACTTAAAATAATAGATAACACAATAAATATTACCGCTATTACAATTATAAAGGCCATTAGTTGTGGCATAAAATCCCTCCTAATCAATTTTTCGTACTACTATCCTCATACCCTCTATTCTACTAATTTTTACTAATTCCTCTTTTTCTATGAACTGCCCCTCGGAAATTACATCCAATAATTGGCCGTTTATGGATATTGTACCCGATGGCCTGAGCGGTGTAACTACTGTACCGGTTTGACCTATATATTTTTCATGATTATCAAATGAGGTGAAACCCCTACTCTTATCTAACTTAGTATTTAATACTATACGGCTAAAATGTTTATTTTTTGGAGCATATTTTAAAATGATAACAAAAATGATCAAGGTCAGGGTAAATGAAATCAATAACGAAACCAATGCAGTCATAACACTGCCGGATGCTAAGAAAATACTAATAATTATACATAATATTCCACCCGTGCCTACTACACCGAACCCGGGAATAAAAGCTTCTATAACCAGCAAAACTATACCGGCCAGAAAAATGATAGCAGTTGACCATCCGGTATTGCCGGCTAATACATTGCCGCTAAAATAAAGTGCAAATGAAATTAAGCTTATCGTCCCCGCTATACCAAAACCCGGAATAAATATTTCGGCAAGAAAACTTATAAATCCTATTGTCAACAAGATGGGTGCTACATATGGATTGGTAACAAACTGAACTAATCTGATGGCATTGGTTGTTTCAGCCATAACTATATTGCTATAGGGTATATTTAATGATTTTAAAATTTGATCATAATCCTGAGAAACTATATCGATAAAATTTAATTTTTGAGCATCCGATGTAGTTATATTTAACAGCCTGTCCTTCTCAACAATACCCGGAATAGCTACAGATTTATCCGCCATAGCCACTACTATTTGCTCATCTCTTCCCCTTTCCTGTGCTACGCTTCTGAGCATGCTCACCCAGGTAGAGAGCACCTTTTCCGTGTTTGGAATTGTTTCAGCCGATCCTATAGTACTGCCCGGTGCCATAGCAATATTATTTGCGGAAATAGTTAATAAAACACCCGCAGATTCTGCTTTTGTATTAACAAAAGATATGGTGTGTAAATCGGTATTTAAAATCAGGTTGCTTATATTTTCCGAAGAATCAATCCTGCCGCCATAAGTGTCGATTTCAAATATTACAGCCCTAACATTTGAATCTTGTTCCGCAATTTTCAAATTATGCTTTATATAATAATAGGTAGCCGGAGTTATATCTCCTTTTATCGGTATCACATATACATTTTTATCGTTCGTATCCGCACCGACTGTTCCAAAAAATAGAGAAACAAATATTAACATAATTATGATTATACCAAAAATATTTTTTCTTTTCATGGCCCCCCTCCTTTTCTATATATATTCCCATTTATCGTAATTTAAACTACATTTATGAAAAATAAACAAAAAACCCGATGTTTAAAGGCCAAGGTTAGTATATCTGATATAATTATATCATAGGTGAGGCATTTACTTTATTGGTATTTTTTTTATATATTAAGTAAACCCGGATTAATCCGGGTTTACTGTTTTACTTTAATCAATCCTAGTTTCATAACTAGAATCTATTTTTATTTCTTCGTGCTGCTTCAGCTTTTTTCTTACGCTTCACACTGGGTTTCTCATAATGCTCTCTTTTCCTTACTTCCGATAATATACCGGATTTAGCACACTGTCTTTTAAACCTACGTAAAGCATTATCTAATGACTCATTGTCTTTTATTTTTACCTCAGACATCTTACTTTCCCTCCCTCCGCTAGCAAATGCTGTGCTCTGTCTATAGCAACATATTAGCTATATTGCAAGTGGGATTTAACAATACTCAGTTATTATACATCAAAATTTCCACTAATGCAATAATAAAACTTTTAGCCTGGAGGCCAAGTAAGTTGCCTATCACCTAAAAGATGAAAGTGTAAATGATCCACTGTTTGTCCACCATTTTTACCACAATTATTTACAACTCTAAAACCGTCTTGCTCCAAATTAAACTGTTCGGCTAATTGCCCTATGGCTACGAAAACCCCGGGAATTATACTCCTCATATCCTCTTCCGTTATATCCATGGTAGTCGGAATATGCTTTTTGGGCACAATAAGCAGGTGTATAGGTGCTTGTGGGTTGATATCCTCAAAGGCTATCACGTGTTCACTTTCATAAATTAAAGTGGATGGAATCTTCCCCTCTATTATATTGCAAAAAATGCAGTCCGCCAAAATTTACACCTCCTTACTATAGTCTGTATACCCTATACCTAATATATTTATTCAACATAAAAACATAAATTCCTTTTTTATTGAAATATCTTTTCCGCTAAAATATAATTTTGTTTCAACCCTTTAAGACTGACCATGGCCAATTCGCCTTCTTTGATATCATCTGAAGGGGCTAAAACTTTTAAGTAATTATCGGTATACCCTTCTATATAGCCTGTAATTTTTCCCGATAGCATTTCAAATAGTACTTCCTTGTTTTCTCCTATAAACATAATATAATAATCCCTTTTGAGCTG
Organism: Clostridia bacterium; assembly: GCA_035647895.1. Taxonomy (GTDB): domain Bacteria; phylum Bacillota; class Clostridia; order Peptostreptococcales; family Natronincolaceae; genus JAAZJW01. The sequence goes on along the minus strand of DASRMO010000163.1, from coordinate 217 downwards.
TTTTCCTAATTCAATTAATCTTTCACTGCGATAACGTTTTGTCAAGCCATCCACCTGATTCTTATACCCCGCCGCCGGAGTCCCTTTCCTGGGAGAATATTTAAATACATGGATTTCACTAAAACCTATTTCCTTTACAAAATTATACGTAATATTAAATTCCTCTTCCGTTATATCCATGGTAGTCGGAATATGCTTTTTGGGCACAATAAGCAGG
>DASRMO010000162.1:0-2366 GCA_035647895.1 Clostridia bacterium | reverse complement strand
ATTCAAACCTATTGGTTAAAAACCTGGGTTTAGGATTTCCACCGTCTATGTGGGCAGCTTTGTCCTTGTCAAACTATGTAAATATAACGGGGCTGTTTTATTTATCGATATTTATAGGCGTAGGGGTGTTGAGTTTCATAGTTATGATACTTTTATCCGAGAGCCTCTTTTTTGACGGATTATTAGGAAATATTGAAGTTTCCGCATCTAAGGGCAGAGCCGGGAAAAAATTATCAATAAAAAATTCAACCGGGCAAACAAAACCTTATCTGGCCTTGGCTAAAAAAGAAATAATAATGCTTTTTAAAACACCCATATATTTATTTAACTCCATTGGCGGGGTGATTGCGGTACCTATAATAATGGTAATGACTGCCGTATCCGGCGGGGAAGAATCCATGGAGTCGATGCTTGGCTTTATAGAAACCAAACCTGAACTTATAGCTCTGGTGGGCATAGGATTTATAACGCTTATGGGGATGTTGAACAGTGTAGGTGTTACAACCTTTTCAAGAGAAGGCAAAAATCTTTGGATACAGAGGGTGCTGCCTATAAAAACAAGGGATCAAATAATAGGAAGAATTCTATCTTCTATTGCAATTCAGGTATTGGGATTGATTGCTCTGTTTGTTGCTCTGGCTTTTATCATAAAACTTGAGATATCAACAATTATTCTTATAACCGTATTCGGCCTCTTGGGAAGCATCCCGATGACACAGCTGGGCATGATAATAGATATAACAAGGCCGTTGTTGACATGGACCAATCCGCAGCAAGCCATGAAACAAAATCTAAATGTATTGCTTGGAATGGGCTTGGGCTTTTTATATGCAGGCGGAATAGGGTTTTTGATGTTTAACCTGATAGGAAGGATTGAAATAAATTTTGTGTTTATAATATTGGCTGCCATTTTTATCGTTTCAATCGTAATACTGTATTATATTTTAGAAAGATTGATTTCAGAACAGTTTGAAATCCTGGAATAGATGCATGATGTCAATCATATAAGGAATAGGTGTGTAATTGTTTAATAATACGCGGTATCGATAGAGGGTGGACACACGGGTCCACCCCTACATTTTGGGAATCAGAGGATGGTGTTCCGGAGTTATAAAAGACAAAGGGTGGACACACGGGTCCCCCCTACATTTCGGAAATTGAAGGCCGGTGTTCCGGGGTTATAAAAAATTGGACATACCGGCAAACCGATATCCGGCTTTTAGGGGGTATCATTAACCTCAACAAAATGATATAATACTACAATTAAGTATTAAATTATATCGCCATAAATAAATGATAGGGGTTGTTGGAATGCGTTCAAAAAGCCTCAGCAATACAAATTTTATATTTGATAACTGTGACACCGTAGAACTCGCGGAAATATTCGGCACACCGCTGTATGTCATATCGGAGGACAGGATCAGAGACAAATGCAGAGATATAAGGGGAAATTTCTTAAACAGATATCCGAATACAAGGGCTGCATACGCCAGCAAAGCCTTTACAACTATGGCTATGTGTAAAATTATCGAACAGGAAGGTTTGGGGCTCGATGTTGTTTCCGGCGGGGAATTATACACTGCTATAAGAGCGGATTTTCCCATGGACAGGATAATATTTCACGGAAATAACAAATCTTACGATGAAATAGCCTTGGGCGTAACACATGATATAGGAAGATTTGTGGTGGATAATATATATGAATTCGAATTGTTGGAAGAGATAGCCGCAAAACAAAACAAAAAGGTAAAAATACTCCTTAGAATTACCCCGGGGGTAGAGGGCGGTGCCCACAAATATATCAATACCGGGCAAGAGGACTCTAAATTTGGTATCCCCTTGGATGAAAAAATTATTGAATATGTGGTTAAAAGGGCTATGGACTCATCTAATATAATTTTAAAAGGATTTCATTTTCATATAGGTTCTCAATTGTTTGACAGCAATTTAAATATATCAGCCGTAAACGTTGCAATTGATTTAATGAAAAATTTAAAGGATAAATTCGGCCTTATTACTGAAGAACTGAATATCGGCGGGGGGTTCGGCATTCGCTATAATGATGAAGATGAAGAAACCAAACCCATATCGGTTTATATCGATCCTGTAATGAAGGCTGTAAATGATGAATGCAGCAGGACAAATTTAAATATTCCCATGATTATCATAGAGCCGGGCAGATGGATAGTCGGAGAAGCGGGCATCACATTATATACCCTCGGGGCGATTAAAGAAATACCGAATGTAAGGACATATATAAGCATTGACGGGGGGCTTCCCGATAACCCCAGGCCTGCCTTGTATCAGGCTAAGTACGAGGCAATAGTGGCTAACAAAGCCAATGAAAAATTAGAAAAGGTTGTTAC
>DASRMO010000161.1:0-4022 GCA_035647895.1 Clostridia bacterium | reverse complement strand
AAATAAGACAGTATAGTTGCGAAACGAGTATCTATTAGACAAGAAGTTACAGATATTCGTTTTAAAATTAAAAATAGAAGGGTAGCGTCAAAAGATATGTTTAATGTTATAGGAATACTTGTACCTTTATTTTTTATTATTGTATTTTCAATTTTAATATTTAATATTGTCAAAGGAATTAAGGAATGGAATCATAACAACAAGCAGCCTGTTTTAAGTGTAGCGGCTAAGATTGTTTCAAAACGGAGCCATACGTCAAGGAGTGCCAGCAATCATAATGGGCACATCCATCATCATACTACCACCAGCTATTTTGTTACCTTTGAGGTGGAAAGCGGAGACAGAATGGAATTTCGTATTTCCGGGAAAGAATATGGTCTCTTAGCGGAGGGCGATATCGGCAAACTGACTTTTCAGGGAACGAGATACCATGAATTTGAAAGATGATCTTTTGCCGGCAAAACTGTATATGAAGATTAATTGTGAAGGGGATGAAAGTATAATGAGAAGTGATTGTGTAACGAAAGGCGTGCAGCAGGCACCGCATCGCTCTTTGTTCAATGCGCTTGGAATGACGGGAGAGGAGCTTAATAGACCGTTAATCGGTATTGTTAACTCACATAACGAAATTGTTCCGGGTCATATAAATTTAGATAAAATAGTAAATGCGGTAAAGTTAGGGGTTGCCATGGCGGGAGGAACCCCGATAGAATTTCCGGCAATTGCGGTATGTGACGGTATAGCCATGGGGCATCGGGGGATGAAATATTCTCTTGCCACAAGGGATTTGATTGCAGACTCTACAGAAGCCATGGTAATGGCACATGGTTTTGATGCATTGGTTATGGTACCGAACTGTGATAAAAATGTACCGGGACTCTTGATGGCGGCGGCAAGGCTCAATATTCCTACCATATTTGTCAGCGGCGGCCCCATGTTGGCAGGGAGAATAAACAGAAATAAGACAAGCCTGTCTTCCATGTTTGAGGCGGTGGGGGCTTATGCAGCGGGAAATATGGCACTGGAAGAGGTAGAAGAATATGAAAGAAAGGCATGTCCAACCTGCGGTTCCTGTTCCGGAATGTATACGGCAAACAGCATGAATTGCCTGACGGAAGCAATAGGCATGGGGTTAAAAGGCAATGGAACCATACCTGCGGTATATTCTGCGAGAATTCAATTAGCAAAGCATGCCGGAATGCAAATTATGGAATTGTTGAAGAAAGATATTAAACCAAAGGATATCATGACAGAGGATGCTTTTATGAATGCATTGGCTGTGGATATGGCATTGGGTTGCAGTACAAACAGTATGCTGCACTTGCCGGCTATTGCTCATGAGGCGGGTGTAAAGTTAGATTTAGATATTGCCAATGAGATCAGTGCAAGAACACCGAACCTGTGTCATTTGGCACCGGCAGGGCCTTCATATATAGAAGAATTGGATGAGGCAGGCGGTGTATATGCCGTTATGAATGAACTGAATAAAAGAAATCTTTTGAAAACGGACATTATTACCTGTACGGGAAAAACAGTGGCAGAAAATATAGAAGATTGCCCCAATACAAATACTGAAATTATCAGGCCCATTGAAAATCCATACAGTGAAACGGGCGGGATTGCAGTATTAAAGGGAAATTTAGCACCTGATTCCTGTGTTGTAAAACGTTCTGCGGTATTACCGGAAATGATGAAACATGAAGGACCCGCAAGGGTATTTGATTGTGAAGAGGATGCGGTTGCAGCTATTAAAGGCGGGAAAATTGTTTCCGGGGATGTGGTGGTAATCAGATATGAGGGGCCAAAGGGCGGCCCGGGTATGCGAGAGATGCTCAATCCGACTTCCGCAATCGCAGGTATGGGTTTGGATAGTGCGGTAGCACTTATAACGGACGGGCGGTTCAGCGGTGCATCAAGGGGCGCATCCATAGGGCATGTATCACCCGAAGCCGCGGTAGGCGGAAATATTGCACTTATTGAAGAAGGGGATATAATAAAAATAGATATTGATGCAAATACGATAGAGATAGATGTGACAGATGGGGAATTGGAAAAAAGAAGAGCAAATTGGGTGCCGAGGGAGCCGGAGATTACAACGGGCTATTTGGCACGTTATGCATATCTGGTATCTTCAAGTGATAAGGGTGCCATATTGGAAATTCCCGAAAAATAAAAGAATATATTTAATCGTTTATGAATGGGCTTGTTGCACCGGCGGGTAGTAGTATTTTTTATTTAATATACTATTACTTACCGGCATAACGAGCCCAGTTTTTAAACGGGCTGATTTGTTTTGCATTTATATAAACATAAAATATTCACCCGTTAAGGCTTTTATACACATATGTCATAGCTTTTATCGTAGGGTTAAAAAGAAATAGCACAATTATAAAATTGGAAACTCCGTGCAATATATCAAAAGGAATTCCGCGGACCCAATAAGTCAGTCCGTATGCATATCCATAGAAAAAGGATTCCGCTACAGCAAAAAAGGCTCCAAAAAACAATCCGAACAGCCCCGCTATTGTGGCATATCCATACTCGGTTTTAACGGTTTTCTTTGCAAAATGTATGATGATTATCAACATGGGCCAAACGAGGTAATATACTAGAAGCCAGGTAGAAAAACCGTATATAAATATTTCTGTTGTTGAAAAAATAATTGAAATTATAATGCTGCGCTTGATGCCAAAAATAATAGTGTATACAATAAATAACAATGAAACAATTTCTACATTAGGAATAAAACTCAATACCAATTTTCCGGTCGTTATGGATGCACTTAACAAACCTATAATTGCAATATCTCTAGCTTTCAATTTTACCACTTCTTTAATTCGAATTTGTAATGGTCCTTATTTTTTAACGGTATTTCATCGGGGCCTGAGGTGGCATCCAGTTCATTTACATATATATGGAAATATTCGTTCTTGTTTTCATCCGCAGTGTAATTCATCATACCCGTAACCATTGAACCCAGCTCATATTCTTTTAAGCTCAATCCCAGCTCTGCCTGATTTTCATTTAAAAGTTCGATCAAAAATTCATGTTCTGTTTTAAATTTGAAGTTTTCATCTATATTTTCTTTTTCAACTATTACTTGGATTGTAACATTTTTAGAGCCTTCTATTCCTCTTGGGGATAAAAAGGTTTTGTACCCCAGAAAAGCTGATGCGGCAATTACTGCTAACAATATGATTATAAGTATTTTCTTTTTCATGTTTAATTTCTCCCTTCATAATGAAAACCTTTCAATTGATAATTGAAAGGTTTTAAATACCGATTAAATTACAGTCACAGTGAGGGCATGTAATGTATGGAACATACGGGACCTGTAATATTTAAAACACCTCCCCATTACCCGTGAAGTCAACGATGTTTTTTGTATGGGCAGGTTTTCCGGCTTGGATGTAAGTTGTGATTTTGCCTTCCCGGTTAATCCAGTGGCTTTATAAAATTCACACATACCCTACGGCGGCGGGACCGCACAGGCTTTGAACCTGTTTCCCTTTTAATGCTCATTGCTTATTTGTTGCAACCCATACTCATTATTAAATTGTCCCTTAATAATATTATAATCTTTATGGAAAAGCAACCTTGTTATAGGATTTTTGGATATTATATGTAGATTTTTAGTAAAAATCCGTTATTTATTTTAATTATTAGAAATATATTCTTTACATCAAACATACGTTCGGGTATAATGGTTAAAAGAACATATGTTTGATAGGAGGGATTGGATATGAAATTTTTTATATTTGTAGGGACTATAAAGGAATTAAGGGAATATCTATTTTCATGGAAGAGACCAAAATAATCAGCAAAAAAGTTCTTTAAATATATTGTATCTACGGCGAATATAATTATATATTAATATTTGCAATAGAGACATTCAAAACGGTATGGAAACCCGGTATATTGTGATATCAATAAAATACATAATTATTTGACGGAATATAAATAAAAATAATATAAAACAAAGGAAAATGTTGAAATATAACTATTTCCAAGGAAATAGTATT
>DASRMO010000160.1:0-4298 GCA_035647895.1 Clostridia bacterium | reverse complement strand
AGGTATTGCATAATTGCCTAACAATGTGCAGCATTGATAAAGGGTGGACACACGGGTCCACCCTTTTGTTACACATTTTTATATCCAAAATATATTATTAAACTTATATACCTTATAATTCAATTTTTCTCCTCTACAGCCATTCTAGCATCCATATTCTCCGCAAAATAAGTAGAGCCTAATATCAATATGCCCCCGATTATTTTAACGAGAGTTAAGTCTTCCTTCAAAAATATTATTGCCATAGTTACGGCGGATATAGGGTCTATATAACTTAATATAGCGATAGATTGGGCACTGAGTTCCTTAACCGACCCGAAATAGAGCAAATAAGCAAGGCCGGTATGTACAATACCCAATAAAAATATATTTATCCATGATTTCATCCCCATGTTTAACATGCCCGGATTAAATTGTAACAAAACAACGGGCAACAAAGTTATTGCGGCTACCATGAGCTGTAATAATGCGGTTTCAAAACTCGGTAAATTTTTAATACGTTTATTGATTAAAATAACCGCTGCATATAATATCGCTCCGGAGATCACATAAACCATCCCAAGCAAATGATTATAGGTGCCGCCGTTATTGTCATTTCCTGTACTGACAATTAGGAACAACCCAAGCATAGCCGTAAAAACACAGATGGCCTTAGTCAGTGTAATCTTCTCTTTTAAAACTATGGGCGACAATATTATCACAAATATCGATGCGGAATAATACCCGAGTGTCGCATTTGATATAGTAGTATATTTATATCCCTGAAATAGCAAGATCCAACCCAGCCCCATACTGGCCCCGGACAATATCAATAGTAATCCATTGGCTTTTATAGCCTCAATGGATATATCTATTTTTATCACAATACCCACCGCTATCAAAAACAGACTGGCTATGATTGCTCTCAATAATGCAATCTCTAGGGACGATAAATTTATGTTTCTTACAAATATGCCTATGCTTCCGAAAACAATCATAGAAATAATTATCGATATTCTGGCCCTCATAAAGATACCCCCACTATATCTTATAGCTGATAACTGAAAAACCTTATAACTTAACCCGGTTTACAAAAAGCCTTCGAAATCGAGATCCTTCACTCCGTTCAGATTGACATGTAGATGGAATTCAGGATGATATATAAATGGAATTCAGAATGATATATAGAAAAAATTTAGGACAGCATATAGAATGAATTCAGAACGATATACAGATATAAATTCAGAACGATATACAGATATGAAATTGAGATAGCATATAAACAAAAATGTTACATTCAATTTATGTTTATTCCATAACTAAATCTTCTATATTTTTGCCGGGAGGCACAATAGGAAGAACCATCTCATCCCGGTCAATCCGACAATCTATAACCACAGGCCCTTTTACATCCATCGCCTTTCTGAGCGTATCTTCCACCTCTTCATTTTTAGTAACATTAAAACCTGCAGCGCCAAATGCCTCTGCCAATTTCACAATGTTTGTTACCTTTTCTAATGTTGTGCTGGAATATCTTTTATCATAAAACAGGCTCTGCCATTGCCTAACCATTCCCAGTACCTGGTTATTTAATACAACAACAATTATAGGAATATTATATTTTACGGCCGTAGATAATTCATTGCAATTCATATGAAAGGATCCGTCACCGGAAATATTAAATACCTGCTTATCGGGTATCGCTATTTGCGCCCCCATAGAAGCCCCTATGCCATATCCCATTGTGCCTAATCCACCGGATGTCAAGAAAGTGCGCGGCTCCGTAAATTTATAAAATTGTGCCGTCCACATCTGATTTTGTCCAACCTCCGTAGCTATGATAGCTCTTTCACCTGCTACCTCTTTAACCTTTTCAATGATATATTGCGGTTTTAATCCGTCATCTTTTTTATAGGTCAAAGGATATTCCCTCTTTATATCGGCTATCTGTTTAAGCCAAGGTGTATTATCTTTCTGCTTTATCTTCTCATTTAACATAGGTATAATCTTGTTGATAGCACCTATAATAAAATGATCCGTCATAACATTCTTATTTATCTCTGCCGGATCTATATCTATCTGTAATATTTCGGCCTCCGGAGCAAAATTGTCCACATTACCGGTCGCCCTGTCGCTGAATCTAACCCCAATTCCAATCAATAGATCACATCGTGTAGCAGCGACATTTGAAGCCTTCGTGCCATGCATTCCTAACATTCCGGTAAAAAGTTCATCCGTAGAAGGAAAAGCCCCCAATCCCATCAAAGTACTGGCTACAGGCGCCTGAACTTTTTGTACAAATTCCCTTATATCCTCCGAGGCACCCGACCTTACGGCTCCACCACCGACATAAATAAGCGGTTTTTCGGATTTTTCTATCAACTTTACCGCATCCGATATATCTTCTTCTTTTATTGTTTCGATAATATCTTTGACCGGTTGTGGCTCTTCATAACTATATTCGGCCACCTGTGCCGTGATATCCTTGGGAATATCTATTAACACCGGGCCCGGCCTGCCCTCCTGTGCAATATAAAAAGCCCTCCTTACAATTGCAGCCAATTCATTGATATCTTTTACTATAAAATTATGCTTCGTGATAGGCATCGTAATACCCACCACATCTACCTCCTGAAAGCTGTCCTTGCCAATCAAAGGCAGAGATACATTTGCCGTTATAGCAACTAAAGGAACAGAATCCATATATGCCGTAGCGATACCCGTAACTAAATTAGTTGCACCGGGCCCCGATGTTGACATACATACGCCCACTTTACCTGTTGCTCTGGAATATCCATCTGCTGCATGGGCCGCTCCCTGTTCATGAGCTGTCGAATAGTGAGTTATTTTGTCACTGTATTTGTAAAGAGCATCATATATGTTTAATGCCGCTCCCCCGGGATAGCCAAAAATTACATCCACACCTTGTTCCATTAAACATCTTATTATAATTTCAGCACCGGTTAATTGCATAATGTCACCCCCTCTAATTCATTTTCAAAAGTGCTTAACCTCCTATCCGCCTAATACCCTTAACCCCCGCACCTCCCATCACTAAGGGCGGCAGGCTTCTACATTACCGTGTCATCTTCCTGTTTCTTAAATCTCACAACCTGCTACTTCCACAGCCGGTGATTCGGATAGTTTCGACCCCACATTTTTTCACTAACTCATGACTGAGAGCACAAGTGTGAGTGATGGATTTTCAAAGTTTCTTAATAGGTATAATCTTATCCCATGCTATCTTTTAAGCCAGCTCATCATTTTCCTAAGTTCTTTACCGACTATCTCTATTGGATGATTTTGTTCTCTTCTCCTCATTGCATTAAATGATGGCCTGTTCGCTTTGTTTTCCAAGATCCAATTACGGGCAAATGTGCCGTCCTGAATTTCCCCGAGCACTTTTCTCATCTCGTTTCTGGTGCCCTCCGTAATAATTCTCTTACCGACAGAATAATCCCCGTATTCTGCCGTATCGCTTATAGAATACCTCATATAACTCAGCCCGCCCTGATTAACCATATCAATTATCAGCTTCATTTCGTGCATACATTCAAAATAGGCACTTTCGGGGCTATATCCTGCCTCTACCAACACTTCGAATCCAACTTTCATCAGCTCGGTAACGCCGCCGCATAATACAGCCTGTTCACCAAACAGATCCGTCTCGGTTTCTTCCTTGAAGGTAGTCTCTAATACGCCTGCCCTTGAACCGCCGATCCCGGCCGCATATGCTAAGCCAATATCCATAGTATCGCCGGTCACATCCTGATAAACTGCTACCAAGCAAGGTACCCCTTTGCCTTCTTCATATTGACCTCTCACCGTATGTCCCGGCCCTTTAGGTGCCACCATAAATACATTGATATCTTCCGGAGGCACTATTTGCCCAAAATGAATATTAAAACCATGTGCAAAAGCTAAATATTTTCCGGATGATAGATTATCTTTGATACTCTCTTCATAAATTTGCACCTGTTTTTCATCATTTACCAACATCATTATTACATCTGCCTCTTTAACCGCATCTGCAACCAGGGCTACCTTTAATCCCGCCTCCTGTGCCAAATTCCAAGATTTACTGCCTTCATATAATCCGACTGTTACATCAACACCGGATTCATGTAAATTTAAGGCATGAGCATGTCCCTGGCTGCCATAGCCGATCACAACAACCTTTTTGCCTCCTAACAATCCTAAGTCACAATCATTTTCATAATATAACTTTGCCATCTTTTTTCCTCCTCTTTTAATAACATTTTTATTAAATTTCCGGCATCCCGGTTTTCTGCCTTCGATTTCCGGCAAGGGTTATAAAG
>DASRMO010000159.1:0-4873 GCA_035647895.1 Clostridia bacterium | reverse complement strand
GTATTATATAGATAAGAATAAATTCAAAACACTTCTCGTGTATGTATTATCCAGTGGGTATCGGAACACCCTGACAAGGAAAATACATTGCAGGTGGTGAACTTATGATTTATTCTTATATAGAGAGGTGGTAAAAATTCTTAAACAGAATGGGTGGAGCTTAAAAAGAACAAGTGGATTCCATGAAATCTATGAAAATTCAGAGGGCCTTACTTGTCCTATAAAATGTAACAGTAAGGACATCCCTAAAGGAACGATGAAGGAAATAGAGAAAATTACAGGGATTAAATTCTAATCCCTCACCTCTTCTATTCGCCTGATTGTGGGAATTATATAAGGAGGGGAGTTTATGAAAAATAGATATATATTTCCTGCCATTATTAAATTAGTAGAAGAATCATACGATGTTAGCTTCCCAGACATTAAAAATTGTTTTACTTTTGGTGACAGTTTAGAAGATGCATTAGATAGTGCAAGAGATGTATTAGAGCTATGCCTATATGATATGGAACAAGATAACATCTCAATCCCAGAGGCATCTGGAATCAATGATATAAAATTAGATGAAAATGAGTCTATTGCTTGGATTAATGTTTGGATGGTTCCGGTTAGAGATAAAATGGAAAATAAAGCAGTAAAGAAAACAGTAACAATACCAAAATGGATAAACGATATTGGTATAGAAAACAATTTAAATTTTTCCCAGTTACTTCAAGCAGCTATTAAAGAAAAGGTAGGAATTAATAATTAATGTATCACGATTTGAAGAGTTACAAAATGGGATAAAAATAATAAATTAGGCTTAAATGAAAAAATAATAAGTCTTATTTCCACTGAAAATAGCAGGAATAAGGCTTATTATTTTTTACATAAAGGTGGTACACAATTTAATTAGCAGGGTGGTACATATTCTTATTGACAAAAGCAAACCTACTAGTTTCAATCAAAAATACTATTCTGAAAATAGGTAATCATGTAAAAGATACTGAAGTTACAGCATCACTACTGAAGCTATATTGATGCTAAAAAATGTGGAAAAGAGAGATAATAGCTATAAAACAGATTAAAATAGAGGCAGGTCTTATGCAAAGCCTCCCCAAAAGATAGGATATCGATTAACTGGGAAGCGATTGTTAGGGTTGAGAGACCTATCCAATTCATAAAGTAAGTTTCCGGAAGGTCTTCGGCCAAGGTTTCCAATGAAACGAAAGCAAGGCTTAAAATTGAATTGTAGAAACCTACAACAAAAGGATTGCGGCGGCCGGTTGTTTTAATGATGGACGAAAAACGAACGTAAAAAAATACGCTCGCTTTTGCGTTCGGATTGAAATTGAATCATAAAAAAATACGTTCGCTTTTGCGTTCAAATTGAAATTGAATCATAAAAAAACACAATCGTTTTTGCGTTCAAATTGAAATTGAATTGTAGAAACCTACGGCAATAGGCCTGTGACGACTGGAGGAAGCTATAAGCCCATAACTTACGGCGTGGAGTAGGAATAAAAGGTCTTGGAACCTTTAGAAACAGGGGAACCAAGATTTTTTGTTTTTTGAAAGTGCTAAGAGGGTAAAAGGAGCGCGGGGATGGAGTTATTGCTTTCTTTTGCAACTTTGTCCAATTATATTATGCAACAAATAAGAGAGCAAGCAAAGGTGCTGGGGGAACCAGAAAAATATTTTAGCCTACCCCAAACTTTTTGGCTGATTAAAACGTCTTATTATTGAGAACATTAATATATGTACATATAAATGTCATTGTAAATGAAAAGAGATCAAAATGGGCAGAAAGGATAGTTACAATTCCATAATCACTTTGATCCTGAATAACAGAGATTCTATATACAGGTTGGCGTATAGCTATGTCCATAACAGGGCGGATGCAGAGGACATTGTGCAGGATTCAATTTACAAAGCATTAACTTCCATGCACTCCTTGAAGAAGCAAGCGAATGCGAAGACCTGGTTCTATCGAATCGTAGTGAACACGGCTATAGATTTTATCCGAAAAAACAAAAAATATTTGTACTTAGAAGCTGATAGGCTGGAATCCGAATTTGCCGGTAGCGATTACCATTCGGATCTGGATTTAAGGGATGCGATTAATAAGCTGTCCACAGTAAATAAAACCATTATTGTGCTGCGTTTTTATGAAGATTTAGAGCTGAAGGAAATAGCCGACATTATGAATGAAAATTTAAGTACGGTAAAAACCAGGCTCTATTCATCTTTGAGAAAGTTGAAATTGGATCTGGATGAGCCTGATACGGCTGAATCAGATTAGTACAGGGAAGGGAGGGCAGTATTTATGAAACGATTGGAGCCATTGATTAATGAATATAAGAATACCGAAATCCCGGGGGGATTGGAGTTTATGGTACGCAAAACGATTAATGACTTTGAAAGCAGCAGGAGTAAAAAAAGAAGGGTCATCAAATTTGCCACTGCTGTGGCGACTGTGGCAATCCTATTTGTCGGCACGGTTAATCTGAGCCCGGTAACCGCCGGCGCCATGTCCAAAATTCCGGTGATTAAAAACTTAGTGCGAATAGTCACTATAAAGGAGTTTGCCTATCGGAGTGACAATCGGGAAATCGACATAAAGGTACCTAAGATAGAAGGGCTGCGAGACAGTCAGTTGGAAAAATTCCTTAACGAAAAATATTTGGCTCAGAATACAGCTTTGTACAATGAATTTTTGGAACGGCTCGGTGAAGATGAGCTGAGCCCCATGAATTTGGCTTTGTTCACTGACTATACAATCAAGACCAATACTGAAGATATACTGGTCGTGGAACAGCTAAAAACGGAAATTGCCGCTTCGGGGACAATGTCGGCAAGTTATGATAACATAGACCTGAAAAACCAGATTATCATCACCTTACCCAGCTTGTTTAAGGACGATGGCTACGTAGATGTCATAAGCAATAATATAAAGGCTCAAATGTTGGAGAAGACCAATAAAGCGGAAGGCATAATGTTTTTCATCGAAGGAGACGGAACAGTGGGAGGGGGATTTGATAAAATTGCCGTTGAGCAGACATTTTATATCACAGCCGATTCTCAATTGGTTATAGTTTTTGACGAATACGAAGTTGCCCCGGGAAGTATGGGAATCGTGGAATTTACAATTCCGACCGAGGCAATCCAAGATAGCCTGGTTAGCAATATGTATATAAAATAGAGGGAAGTAAAGAAACTAGTTTCCCAAGGAGTGATACATTTTTTGTCCTATCTCTTAAGATTATACTGTATGATAAATCTGGGGTCTATCGGGAGCCATCAGACAAGATAGAATTAAAAGTAACCTCTGATGAAGCAGGAGATACTTCTTTAGTTACAAATAAAACAAAAGAATTGAGTAGAAAAGTTTCAACTGCATAGTCGTAACCGGCTATGACATTATTATACTAGGAGTGATGTCGGATGAAAAAAACGATTTGTCTGGTGGCTACAGTCTGCCTCATAATTTGCCTTATCAGTGGAGCAGTATACGCTACTAGCGGTTTTGACGATGTGAAAGAAGGTGATTGGTTCTTTAGTGGGGTGGAATATGCCGGTGCCAATGGCCTTCTTGAGGGCGTGTCGGATACCATTTTTAATCCCAACACTGCCATTGACCGTACGATGGCCATAACATCATTGTACAAATATTCGGAAATGAAAGGCTACGATGTATCAGCAGGGCTGGAGACCAACATTTTGTCCTACGACGATGCTTTCGATATTAGAGAAGGTTCACATGCGGCATTCCAGTGGGCTTGTGGGTCAGGTCTGATTCCGGATGCAGGTGCTACCTCACTTGGGCCCAATGAAACCATGACGAGGGAAGAATTGGTGATACTTCTCTACGATTACGCAGTATTCTACGGTATTGATCCTGCTGCCGGTGAGGACACTAACATTCTATCCTATACAGATGTTTTCGATATGGCTCAGGAACAAGGATACAGGGCGTTTCAGTGGGCATGCGAAACCGGTATTGTTGTCGGCACCTCTGCTTCGACGCTTGAACCGGCCGGTATCATGACAAGGGCGCAGCTGGCAACCGTATTAATGCGTCTCTCAACTTCCGGACAGATGGTTCAAAAAGAACCGGAATAATCATAACTAAATAATGAATATGTAAAAGTTATTGACGCTGTGACTTTTAAGTAAGTCCCTCCTAATTAACAAATGTTAACAACTAAAAATACAAATGTTAATAAACGAGAATACAAATGTCTATTAATATTTAACAAGTAGTTAATTGTTTTACCCATGCTTTCCGGATATAATTTATTCAAAGCATTATCATAGTACATCATATGTTTAATAGCTGGAATTCGGTGGGATAAAACAATGTGTAGCATAGTATAATCCTAAAAATACAAGGGGGGGCTAAAATGAAAAAAAATTTAATTTTGTTTATGATCATATTACTTATTCTTGCTTCAGTTACAGGTTGTTTAGGAAAGTCTAAGGATACTTCCAAAACAGATGTTCCCGGAGCGACACAGCAACCCGGAGAAAAACCTGGTGAAGATTCACCTTCAGCGGGGAATTTGGAAGGGGAACTTTGCGAAGCAGAGAAATTCACAATTATTGTACCAAAAGGATGGAATATCTTGGATCTAAGTGTCCTTGGTGGTTATCAACTGTATAGATCCGGCGGCGAAGTAATACAGGTTGAGTTTGGCGGATCTAATCAAAGGGATGCCAAAGCCCAAAACGATGTAGAACGATTTGCAGAAGATTATAAGGGGACAGAACCGGTGGAAATTGAAATGCTGGGTAAAAAGTTTTGGACTACCAATTATGAATATGACGGACAAAATCAAACTTTTTATTCCCGCATGGAAGATGGCGCCCAATTAAGTATACAAACTATAAAAGG
>DASRMO010000158.1:0-5107 GCA_035647895.1 Clostridia bacterium | reverse complement strand
TTTCCGTTGCCATATTATTCCTCCTCCCCCGGTGTACGAAAATTCCCCAACGGATAATAAGGAATCATATTATCTTCCAACCATTTCATCGCTTCTATAGCTGTCAGCCCCCAATTTGTCGGACATGTGGAGAGCACCTCTACAATACTGAAACCCTGCCCTGCTATTTGTGTTTCAAATGCCTTTCTGATGGCTTTCTTGGCCTTTCTGATATTTGCTACATTATGCACAGATACTCTTTCCACGAAAGCCGCTCCGTCGATTGTGGCTAATAATTCGGACATTCTTATAGGTTTCCCCACTAATTCTTCCTTTCTTCCTTCAGGGGATGTTGTAGTCTTTTGCCCGATAAGGGTTGTAGGTGCCATTTGCCCCCCTGTCATACCGTAAATGGTATTATTGACAAAAATAGTGGTAATCTTTTCTCCTCTATGGGCGGCATGAACGATCTCCGCCGTACCTATGGCGGCCAAATCTCCGTCTCCCTGATATGTGAATACAACACTTTCAGGAAGGACCCTTTTTATACCGGTTGCTACTGCCGGTGCTCTGCCATGAGCTGCTTCATGCATATCACAATTAAAATATTCATAAGCAAATACCCCGCAGCCTACCGGCGCCACACCGATAGCTTTTCCGAGCACATCTAATTCCTCCAACACCTCTGCTACTAATCTATGAATAATACCGTGGGTACACCCGGGACAATAATGGGTCTCTTTTTCTGTTAAGCCCTTCGTCCTTTTAAATACTACAGCCATTATTTTGCACCCCCCAAAATTTCTTTAACCTTTTCGATAACAGCATCCGGTGTTGGAACCATACCACCCGTCCTTCCGTAGAAATATACCGGAAGCCTTCCCTCATTTGAAATTTTTACGTCATCTATCATCTGGCCTGTGCTCATTTCCACAGTCAATATGGCTTTTGCACTTGCAGGGATTTCATCAAATGCTTTGCTTGGATAGGGCCATACTGTAATTGGCCTGATAAGTCCCGCTTTAATTCCCTCTTCTCTCAACTTTTCAATGGCATTCTTTACTACCCTTGAGGTTGTACCATAGGCTACAATTACAATTTCAGCATCTTCCATTTTATGCATTTCATACATAGTTTCATTCTTTTCTATCTCTTTATATTTTCTATCTAATTTCCAGTTATGATCCTCAAGTTCCTGCGGGTCCAAAAATAGAGAAGTTATGATATTCGGTTCTCTTTTCCCCTCTGTCCCTCTTGTTGCCCAATCCTTCGGCGGTAAATCCCTTTTTTTAGGCTCCTTAAATTCAACAGGTTCCATCATCTGACCGATCATACCGTCGCCCAATATGATCACCGGAGTCCTATAATAATCAGCTACATTAAAAGCCTCCATCGTCAGATCAACTGCCTCCTGAATTGTGGCCGGAGCATATACGGGATGCCTGTAGTCTCCATTCCCTCCGCCCCGTGTAGCCATAAAATAATCTGATTGTGAAGGTTGAATTCCGCCTAAACCCGGGCCTCCCCTGGATATATTTATAATAACACATGGTAATTCCGCACCGGCTATATAACTTATCCCTTCTTGTTTTAAAGCAATCCCTACCGAGGAAGATGATGTCAATACCCTCTCCCCCGCACCTGCCGCCCCATATATCATATTGATAGCGGCTACTTCTGATTCGGCCTGGAGAAACATTCCCCCTACCTTAGGCAATTCCCTAGCCATAAACTCAGGTAACTCACTTTGAGGTGTAATCGGATATCCGAAATAATATTTACACCCTGCTTTAATAGCGGCGGCACCCAGTGCCTCATTCCCTTTCATTAATACTTTAGACATATGTTTACCTCCCGATAATTTTTAATTAATCCTCTTTTTCCACAGTAATTACCAAATCCGGGCAAATAGTTGCACAATTTGCACATGCAATACATTTATCCATTTCATATATGGTAGCCGGATGGTACCCCTTAATATTGATTCTATCTCTATCCATTTTGATTATATTTACCGGACAAACAAATGTACACAGTTCACAACCCTTACAACGATCCTCATCGAATGTAACTCTGCTTTTAATTTTTGCCATTTAAAACCCTCCCCCATTTTACATCCAATCTTCACGCATAATCATTTTTATAGGCAAAATTCGGCCTTTCAGACCATTTGGTAATTCTTTTATTACACTTTCAATGGCACCGATATATTTGATAGGTATATTTAATCTGCTTGAAACTTTTTCGCAAAGATCCATGCCTTTTAAAACATCTTCCACCGTAGTATATTTCAGTAAATGAGTATTGTTGATAAGCCCTGTCACCTTTGCCCTGGAGGCTCTTTCAATAGTCTTTATATGATATATAACACCCTCCACTGTCTGCGTTTCAGGCCTATTAGCATTAACCACACAGAACATATCATATTTACCGGGAACCAAATATTTATAATACCTGCCCAATGCTCTTGCTCCTGCAAAATCTCCACCGACATCTATTATTAAATCATAATCCTCATTCTGTAACGGCCCTAAAATACCGGCCGATATGGCAGGCAAATCAATTCCGGAACCTTTTATATAACTGGATTCTACCAAAATACCATGGCTCTCCAAAAGTTCAAGCTTCTCCCTGCTTCTGAAATATGGATTTACAACATCTAAATCAACTAACGCCACTTTTTTGCCTAATTTCGCCAGATTAATAGCATAATTTACCGAAAATTCAGTTTTACCACTGCCGTAATGCCCTACAATAATACGAATTCTTTTGTCATTAAGCATTATATCACCTTATACAGTGCATAATGAAAAATATTGCATATTACTATGCAACATATTTCATCATCCTATCCTAATTTTATATTTACAAATGATGCTTTCTTTATAATACACTAAATTGCAATTATTTAAAAGTCCTGATACAATATTGCTCAATTATTTAACATAATATCCGCAGTTATTGATTGTTATCCAATCAATATTATTGTTTTTCCACCAACTTAATATCGATAGTCTTAGGATTTAAATGCATTTCCTCTATATCTTTTTCAATAGCAAAAGGCAATTGGGCTGCTAACTCAATAGTATATTTATCCGCGCCCAACCCATTTAAATCTACTGCAATATTGATACTGTTTTCTTTAATAGAATCCAACACATCTCTTAATGCGACTACCCTCACATCTATGCTTTCGGGAATATCATCCATATCGACCTTGAGTTCTTCACTTATATTGTTAAATACTATTTTATCCTTACTTATCTTATAAGTTGCTTCTTCTATTTTCCCCAAATGTAAATCAACAGTGATAGATGTATCTTTATATAAAGTCACCCCTTCAGGCAGATTTAATTTCACATTTAAAGTCCTATCTTGGTTCAGGCCCTCAAATTTAATCGGTTCGGTAGCAATTTCAGTAATCCCACTGACCAGATCCTTTTGCCCCCTCAACATAACATTTGAAGGGCTGACCTTTACATCGGCAATAATATAATCATCCTCGGTAGTTATTTGTAAATCCGGTTTAATGGAAACAGATTTTAATAGATCGACTGATAGTGAAACATCAATATAAGAAATTTCTACATCAACATCTGTTATCTCTTCATTTTCACTATTTACCGGCTTCAGTGGCAAACGGGATGCAATATTTTCAGTTTCTCCGGTTATATCCAGTTCTGCAATTACGTTTTTTACCAAATTGACATGGCTCTCTGCCCCCTCAATCCATACTGTTGTCGGACTATAATCGAGCCTACCGATGACAAAACTATCTTTAGGAGTACCGGATGTTATAACTTTTACTTCTCTTCGCTCCCTTATAATTTTTTCAAATTCCAACTGAATAAACCCGGGGGTTACATCTGTCTCCACATTATTGGGCACAGTGATTTCTAAAGGTATATTGTTTACCCCCGCTCCATATCCCCTTAAATCTGCTCTAACCTGAATTTGTTCGGCAAGTACTTTATTTATTTCGTCCCTTCTTCCCGTCAATTTAACCCTTACCTTAAAGTCGGTATTATTTTTAATAGCTAATTTCTGATCCTTGAGTTCCTCCGCATTTATAAGCTTTACGGGAATATTTGCAATATTTCGATATTCTATCGGATTAAATGTGCTCATAACATATATCCATAAAACAAGGGCAAAAAGAATTGAAATAATTTTAGGTGCTATATTTCTATTCATCTTTATTCCTCCGTTTCATCCTTAAAAATTGCCACTTACGGCTCTCTTCCGCCCTATAGCTTTGAAGCAATATCTGTGATAGTTTTTCAATATTCAAAAACCTATTTATTTTTCCGTTTTCCGCAACGGATATATTGCCGGTTTCCTCAGAAACAATGATAGCCATAGAATCCGATTTTTCAGTAATGCCTATCCCAGCCCTATGCCTTGTACCTAATGCTCTGCTGATATTAGGATTATCGGTTAAAGGTAATAAACAGCCTGCGGCTAATATTTGGCCCTTTCTGATAACAACGGCACCATCGTGAAGAGGGGTATTCGGAATAAAAATATTTATAAACAACTCGCTGGAGATTTTGCCATTGATCTGTGTCCCCGTTTCAATAATTTCGCTCAGCCCGGTCTCTCTTTCAATAATGATGAGAGCCCCGATCTTTTTCCCCGACAAAAAATCTACGGCTTTTATTAATTCATCTACGATATTTTTAATCTCCTCTTCCTCTATATCTGTTATAGATTTTGTTAAAAATTTAGTCCTGCCTATATATTCAAGTGCCCTCCTCAATTCGGGTTGAAATACAATGAGGAATGCAATCAAACCTACGGTCATCGCGTTTCTCAATATCCAGTTAGTCACATGAAGTTGCTGCCAACCGCTTACTTGAGTAGCTACTAATAATACCAATATTCCCTTGATAAGTTGCTCAGCCCTTGTTTTTCTGATGAGCATATAAAGCTTATAAAAAACAAAGGCAACTATAGCCATATCAATAATATCCCTTATATTTATGTTCATAAATAAATCTAAAGCATCCCGCATTCAAAACACCCTCTTGCTTTGAATTTTTTATTTCGAATTTTGTTACAGGTATTCAATTTCTATACCTAATATTTATTGTTTATCTATAACTGTATTTTACCCACAATATTATAC
>DASRMO010000157.1:0-4642 GCA_035647895.1 Clostridia bacterium | reverse complement strand
GTTGGTGATAATCCCTACAAGCTTACCTTTTTCCGTGATAGGCACACCGGAAATCCTGTACCTTGCCATCAATTCCAGAGCATCCCCCACCGTATGGTCCGGAGATAAAAAAAACGGGTCTACAATAACACCATGTTCGCTTCTCTTAACCTTATCCACTTCCAGCGCCTGTTCCTCTATGGACATATTTTTATGGATAATCCCGATTCCGCCCTCCCTCGCCATGGAAATAGCCATCTTAGCCTCGGTCACCGTATCCATTCCTGCGCTCATCAATGGAATATTGAGCCTGATTTTTTTAGTTAAATATGTCGAGACATCCACCTGGCTCGGTAAAACCTCTGATTTCGCCGGGACCAACAACACATCGTCAAAAGTTATCCCATCCTTTATAATTTTTTCCTCCATAATCCTCTCCTCCGTTCAATTTTATCCTGATTTATATTATAAGATATGATCTTTACAAGTTTTTAGTAAAACCTAAAGTTTTATTAAAGATAAAAGTATCAAATTGCAAACATATTGTCAAGTTTTTTAAACCCCTCAGACAGCATAAATTTATTTTCTCCATAATTAATTTGCATTATCAAACTATGCCCGCATTTTTATAATGATTATCTTTCCGAATTCATCACTTGTATTATTTTCCAGCTATATATTCCGTTTTTTTTCAAATAATAGTATTATGAGTCAACCCATATAAGCAGTCAGAAGCCGAAAATCAGGAGCACCTAAAATCTATACATAAGATGAACGATCACTGATTAAAAGAAGATAAAATCCTAAAAAAATTTGCTGCACAGCATACCGGTTTTCGGCTCCTAATATGGGGTTCAGAAACTATACACATATCTTATAAGGAGGTAGTCTTATGCATACTCAAATGAATATTCAATCCGGGCAAATGGATTCCAACAATTTAAAGGTCTTGGAGGATCAATTAAATTATGAATCCCTTATGTCAAAAAAATTTAGCCACTGTGCTAACTGCTGCACCGATATGGAGCTGAAAAATCTCTGTCAGCAATCGTCTCAAAAACACAAGCAGCATTATAACGAATTGTTAAACTACTTAAATTCTCATTAACAAACATACTCAATATAATAAGGAGGTATTTTTATGCAAATGAATAATCCAGGGCTCAGTGAACAGGAAGTAATAAACGACTTATTGACTTCTGAAAAACAGATCATCTCTGCTTACAATACCGGTATAACCGAAACATCCTGTCCCAATCTGAGACAACATCTGACTAAATGCCTGACTGATTCTCAGGAAATTCAGTTCCAAATATTTAATTCGATGCACCAGAGAGGTTGGTACCAAACTAAGCCTGCTCCGGGCCAAGATGTGCAAAATGCAAAGACCAAATATAATCAAATGAAAAGTGAATTGCAATAATAAACAGACAGGGAGATTAGAAATTAAGGTGCCGGAAATAATATATTATAACATTGTTTCCGGCACTCCGGCATTTTGGTTTTCAATTTATATCATAGCAGACTGAGTGCGACAGACATCAAATATAATTAAAATTATATAATAACAAATTTAAATATGAGAATAATTTTAATTAATTCTACAAATAACTATACTAAGCTACAAGCTGACTATAACTTTTGTAAAGGAGCGTTTTTATATGTCTGAAGAAAGAAATGATAATAGAACCCAAGAGTCTGACAGTTGGGTAGGTTTAATATTGAGACTCATTTTATCGGCTATAGTGATAGCTATTGCAGCCTTTCTTACACCGGGTTTCACAATCAACGGTATCTGGGCGGTTTTATTGGCAGCCATAGTCATTTCGGTAGTTGATTATTTGATTCAGAGAGTAACAGATTTACAAGCTTCACCTTTTGGCAGAGGATTCTCCGGTTTTATTGTATCGGCAATTGTACTCTATGGAACTCAATTTTTGGTCCCTACAATGAGAGTTAATATATGGGGTGCACTTATTGGAGCTCTTGTAATAGGCATAATCGATATAATTATTCCCGGAAAGACATTTTAAGATATCTTTGAAGCCCTACATAAATAGACCATGCGATTTTTTGCTGGTATTGTGGGTCATTCAATCTTTGTTCTTCTTGTGGGTTAGATAAAAAACCGCATTCAATTAAAACAGCCGGTATATCTAACCCTTTTATCATATAAACATCATCGTTTTTTAAGGCTTCTCTCTTGTTATCTTCATTCAGCACCCGCGCTAATTCTTCCAGAATTATAATAGCCAGTTCTCTTGATTCTTCATTATCCTCCGAATAAAATGTTTGTGCCCCGTGATATCTGGGCTGCGGAAAACTGTTGACATGAATACTTATGAGGGCATGGGGTTTATTTTTTGTTACAATATCTTTTCTGTTTGTGAGATCGATAGTTTTTTTTCTTCTGCCGCTGCCGTCGTCCACATATAGATCTACATCCTCTTCCCTGGTCATAATTACAATAGAACCGCTCTGTTCCAAATACTCACGTAAATATAGCGAAATTGCCAAATTTATAGCTTTTTCATGTTCGCCTTTATCTCCCAATTTGCCCGGATCGAATCCGCCGTGCCCGGGGTCTATAACTATCACCTTTGTTGTGGTAGGGAGACTGATTACCGCTAAATATTTATTACGATATAATAATGCTGTTGTCAATATTATTACTAAAATCAACAGTATTGAAATTATGCTGAGCCAATGTTTCCGTATAATAATTAATCTCAATTTCCGATTCCCCCTTTTGTTATCTTTTCCCTGCTTATTAATATATGTAATGTATGGGTTGTTTTATGACCTAACCTATATCTGGAGGTCGGAGGCCGGAAATCGGTGCGCCGGAATTTTATTAGAGATTGAGAGCCGAGAAAAAATTAAGTTCCCAAGGCTTTATTAGAAATCAGGAAGCCGGGAATCGGTGTGCCGAAATTTTATTAGAGATTGTTGGCCGGGAAAAGAAGGGATTACCGAAAAAACAGTACACATGAATTTCACCAGAGGTCGGAAGATAAAAATCAGTGTGCGAAAACCTTATTATAAAACAGGAGAGCCGGAAATCAATAATTATATTTAAAATAATATTTTTGCAACATATGGGAATAATATAAGCAATATAAATCCGGGAGGGATTAAAATGATGAGTGATAAAAACAGATCAACTGTACTAGATCAGATAAGCAATCTGAGGATATGCAGTGATAAAATAAGGGAGAATTTAAGTTCGATTCAACTACTTATGGCAGACAGCGACTATGGCCGTATCAAGGACCATTCGGTATCTAACGAGCTGGAAGGCCTGATAAAACAGGTCGATTCCCTGACACATTCCATCGATGCCATGGAGAAAAAATTGATGTAAGCAGATAAAAAGATAGTTAATATTTAAAAAACCGCAAAACATCCGAACACTGTCCTACGGCTTTATCGGCCGGCTTTATCGACCGACTTTATAGGCTAACTTTATCGACCGGCATTATCGGCCGGCTTTATCGTTCGACTTTATCGGCCAAGCCCTATCATCCGGCTCTATCGACCGGCTCTATCAACCGGCTTTATCGGCCAGCTTTATCGACAATTTATAGACTGCCAACGGCAGTCTTTGTTATTAAAATGTATCTTACGCCCGCAACGCAGAGACAACAAGCAAGGCAGGAGCAAATTGGCTAGGTCATTAAAATATATTCTGCTCCTGCAACGCGGAGACAACAAGCAAGGCAGGAGCAAATTGGTTAGGTTATTAAAATATATCATACACCTGAAATTGAAACAGACAAAAATGAATAAATAAAAAATTATTGCTTGAAAAGGACATCATCAATAAACCATCCTCCATTTGATTGAACTAATATATAAGTATATTCCGCTATTTCACCATCAAAATCATGATATTCGTCGCCGCTCATATCATAATTAAAATAAACCTCTATTTTATCTTGTTTTTTTGACATTCCCGCAAAACTATCCTTAGCAGTATCATAGTCCGCAAACATAAAAAGTTCTCCCATGCCGTAACCCCATTCGCCAAGATGGTTTTCGTAAAAATCCTTCCACGTCGGATATAGATAATCCTTCGTATAATATTTGAGCAAATCCCTGGAGGCTTGGTCAAATCCCTTTTTCCCTGTGCCTTGAAATTCCGCATCAAAACCCTCGACACATAGGTTTAAAAGTGCCGATTCCGCATTATATATAATATTTATCAGTTCTCCTTCCGATGGCGTTCCCGACTCTTTTTCCCCGGATATTCCTATTCCTTCCGGCGATACAGTCCCCTGACCGTTAAGGGTTCCTTCTTCTCCTCTATTTTCTTGCAATCCGGTTCCCTGATCGTTAACAGTTCCTGTTCCATTTTGACCGGTATCTGTTTCCTCACCACCACATGCTACAATAGGCAAAACAAACAATACAATTAATAAAAAGCATAAGATTCGTTTTTTTCTCATATTATTTTCTCCTATCCATTAAATATTTTGTTATATCGGGTTTACATATGGGCCCTGCATTTGGGCTGCCCGATATCATAGGTACAGATTTATATCCCCCCAGTTTTGTCAAATCTAATTTTATATAGTGCACATACCATAAATTATATCAAATTATGGCATAATCTTCATCATTTGTTACCAATTTATTTTTCTATTATATTTTGATATGATTA
>DASRMO010000156.1:0-2926 GCA_035647895.1 Clostridia bacterium | reverse complement strand
ACGAAGGGTCTAAAAGTCTAAAAACGAGATTTGATTTTCCATGAATTGTATGTTATAATATAGTGTTGCTGAAAGGAAAAATGAGGTGAGTGAGATGCTTGAAAAACTGGCTTTTTTGGAAGAAAAATATAATGATTTGGGCCGGGAAATAAGCGATCCGGAAATAATTAATGATCAAAATAGATGGAGAAAATTAGTTAAAGAACATTCCGATTTAGAGGAAGTAGTGATAAAATATCGTCAATATAAATCAGCGCAGGAAGATCTGGACGGAGCAGATGAAATTCTCAGGGATAAAGATTCGGAAGAGGAACTGAAAGAATTAGCTAAGATAGAAATCAGTGAACTGGGAGAGCAGATAAATTCTATTGAAGAGGATTTAAAAATTTTACTGTTGCCTAAGGACCCGAACGATGATAAAAATGTTATTGTTGAAATCCGTGCTGGTGCGGGTGGAGACGAAGCCGGCCTGTTTGCGGCGGATTTATTCAGGATGTATATGAGATATGCAGAAAATATGGGCTGGAGAATAGAGATGCTGAGTGCCAACGATACGGGGCTCGGCGGGTTCAAAGAAGTCATATTTATGCTCAAGGGTAAGGGTGCTTACTCTATGCTAAAATATGAGAGCGGTGTCCACCGTGTGCAAAGAATACCGACCACGGAATCAGGTGGCAGAATTCATACTTCCACAATAACCGTAGCTGTACTGCCTGAAGCTGAGGATGTAGATTTTGAATTAGATATGAATGAAATCCGTATTGATGTATTTCGTTCCTCGGGAAACGGAGGCCAATCTGTCAATACCACGGATTCCGCCGTTCGTATCACACATATACCTACGGGAATGGTTGTATCCTGCCAAGATGAGAAGTCTCAGCTCAAGAATAAGGATAAAGCACTTAAAATTTTAAGGGCACGGCTCTTGGATAATTTGGTTCAAGAACAGCAGAAGGAGATTGCGGAAGACAGGAGGAGCCAGGTAGGAACCGGAGATAGAAGCGAAAGAATCAGGACCTATAATTTCCCGCAGGGACGTATTACAGACCATCGTATCAATCTAACTTTATATAAATTGGATGGTTTTATGGATGGAGATATTCAAGAAATGATAGATGCTTTAATTACTACGGATCAGGCAAAAAAAATGGCTGCTGTAGGCAGTTAAAAAAATGGTGGGGACTATTATGTCCCCGTTTTTGTTTTAGATTACTTGTTTTTGGTGTACAATATGGCTAAGGGCTCACAGTGTCTATGGGAGTTCCAAAGACGAGATTCTTCGCTTTGCTCAGATACCATAGAATGACAATACGCGGGGATTCGGAATGGCAAAATGGGGGCTCAGAGTGACAGTATCGGAGATTCGGAATGACAGTATCGGGGATTCAGAATGACAATACGCGGGGATTCAGAATGGCAAAACAAGAAGCCCAAAATCATAAGGGCGCCTAAAATTATAAAAATGTCATCCCGAGACGGACAGTATAAACGGTGCCCGCGAAGGATCTTATTAAAAAATTGAAGGTGAATGTCTATGTTCAAAATCCTTTCATTGGTTATAAGATATATATTTATTATTTTAATCTATTATTTTCTCTATGGGATTATCAGGCTCATATATCTGGATATACAACATATCAACAAAATAAGCCGGCAGGAAAGCAACAGCCCTTATTTAAAACTCATCAACAGAAAAGAGAGGCTCGATTTTGATATTCAAGAATTTTATGATTTGAAGGATGAAACAACCATAGGGCGTGCAAAGGATAATATAATTCAGATATTAGACAAGTATATCTCATCCGAACATTCAAAAATAATTATGGATGAAGGTGAGTATTTTTTGGAGGACCGGGGCAGTGTAAACGGTACATATCTGAATAGCACAAGAATAGAGGATGTTGTCAGGCTCAAAAATGGGGACCGTATCGGTTTGGGCCAGGTTGAGTTCTTATTTGTAAAAGAGGCGGTGGAAGAATGAGACTCTATGGTTTATTTAAAATACGCAGGCCTATTTTTATTTTAATAATTATAAATATTTTGTTCTTTACGCTTCTGTCCTTACATATCACCCCCCCGGACCTGTCAATACTGATAGCCGGCGGCGGTGTAATCGTTCTGATGGTAACTTCTTATATAATCATTGTAAAAAGACGGATGGGAGACCAGTATATTTTTTTGATAATGTCCATGTTGGTCAGTTTAGGGATCATAATGCTCTATCGCCTGAATCCCGATTATGGATTTGCCCAGATAAAGTGGTACGGATTAGGGATTGTACTCTATTTTATGTCTTATATATTATTTCGAGTTATAAAAAACTGGGATAGGTATATATATGCCTACATTGCCGGGAGCATGTTATTATTTTTGCTCACGTTTACCCTGGGCGTCAGTATTAAGGGTTCGATCAATTGGGTTCGTATAGGGAATTTTTCTTTTCAACCGGCGGAGGCTACTAAAATATTTTTTGTCTTTTTTATTGCAGCGTATTATAAATTGAGGCTGAGTTCCGATGAGGCTTTAATTTTTCCGAGGAACAAAGCCATATTACCGGATGGCTCCGCAACTTCTGATTTTCATTTACAAAAGCGGGCTCATTCGGATTATGATATATTAGATGGGGCGAAACCCGGCTTTGAAGAGACCGAAACTTCTATTGGAAATAAGGTTGTATCGTCTGAAAACCCTATAAATTCTATATCTTCCCAGATTGATGATTCAAATTCGATATCTTTTCAAGGTGATAATCATAAAAAAACCGGATTTTCTTTAAGGGGTTCCTTTAAAAAATTGAAGGCATTAGATTATAAAGAATTGATTAGAAACAAACAGATAATAAAAAATAAATATGTATTCCTGGCTATAATTTATCTGCATCTCTTTTTATTGCTGGCGCAGAGGGAATTGGGGATGACCATATTAT
>DASRMO010000155.1:0-2018 GCA_035647895.1 Clostridia bacterium | reverse complement strand
TTTTTTATATTGTAGATAAGTCTAACATAGTATGAGTGGTTATGTCAAATAGTTTTTTAAATTATACATAAATTAATTCGTAATTATTATTATAGTATTCAACATGGCTGTTAAATGTGATTAAAAAATGCCCTTATTATTTAATAATAAAAATCGTGTAATCCTATGGTTGCCACATATACCCTGTTGTTTACAATCCAAAAATTAGTTGATTTTCTCGGATTTAAAAAATACAGCGCATCTCCAACAGGTTTTGAACCTTCCAATATTTCCTTGGCAGCCCTGATGCTCTCCGCATCGGGTGAATTATAAATTGTACCGTCTATCACCGGTGAGAACTGTGTGTATCCATCCCGTTTGTCAAAAATTACCTCTTTTATAGTGTTCGGAAATAATTCACTATCGACCCTATTCATGATAACATTCCCAACCGCAACTTTGCCCTTATAGGATTCGCCCTGCGCCTCGGAATGGATTATTCTGCTCAGCCAATAAAGGTCTTCACTTCTTTCATTACCCCTGCTGACTATCTGATTTTGAGAATTATCCGCAGAACCCTTTATTTTTAATGTTTGATTTTCATAAATTACATCCGAATGCAAGTTATTGAGCTCCATCAATTGATCTACGGGCATATTCGCCTGCTGAGCAATCAAAAATAATGTATCATCTTTTTTTACCGTATATCCTTCCTCAACAATACTTGATGAAGAATTATTGCCGGTTTCTTTTACTTGTGCAGCTTTTGTTTCCTCATCTTTATCATTGTTTTTTAAGGCATATGTATCCTTGTCCTTTTTATTGACAGATTTTTTTTCTTCAACTGTGTTTTCTTCATTTTTATGAGTATTTTTATCCTCCTGATCCTGAATTTCGATAGTTTCGTCCTTTTCTGTTTGGTTATTCTCTTCAATATGGTTATTCTCTTTAGCTTGATTATCTCCTATAATATCAGCTCCGTCAGCCTTGGAAACCGCTTCCGATGCAGCTATATTCCTGTCCATATTTTTATCCGTATTTTGTTTTGAATTATTAAATTTATTCATAGATAACAAAACTATAACAACACTCAACAAAATACCGGTGCAAATTATCGGTATTTTATATTTTCCCAATATAACCTTCACCTAAATCACCCTCCAGCATTTTATATTAAAAATATTATCATAAATAAACCGTGAACGGGCAATGTAAGTTTTGGTAAATGTCTATCAACCGGCCGGTTGGGCGGTTAGACAAGGAGTTAAGGCTCAAGAAGAGTACAATACCTGAGTATATGTTGTGCATACTCTATTTTTCGGAAACAATACCCGGCATATTGTGCATGCTCTATTTTTCGGAAACAATACCCGGCATATTGTGCATACTCTATTTTCTGGAAACAAAAGGATTATCCTTGATGTAAAATCTCCATGGAAAATGTATGGCTTCTTCCGCATAGTCTATATTAACCCTCGTAGCCGTCACAATTTCAAATGCTTCGTTTTCTTCAGCCTCTTCAATCCATAGAGTATCGCCGCAGAGATCAATGCCGTTGTTATTTTTGTTCGTGATGCCCATTGCCATACACAGCTTGCCGGGACCACTTGTTAAATTAAATATCTCCCTTTTTTTAAGTTCCTCTATAGGCTTGTTATATCTGTTATGTATCATTATTTCAATATTTTCTACAGGTTCCACCGCCCTGATTAAAGCCGCAGTACCCTCCCCTTCATCCTGAGTAACAACATTCATGCAATTATACATACCATAGATTAAATAGACATATGCATGTCCCGGGGGTCCGAACATTATTTCATTTCTCTTTGTTTTTTTGTTATTGTAACTATGTGCCGCCTTATCAACAGTCCCGATATATGCCTCCGCTTCGACAATTCTTCCAACCAATTTTTTCCCGTCAATATAATGGACTAAATTTTTCCCCAATAAGTCTTTGGTAACATCGAGTGTTGGCCTGCTGTAAAATTCTCTTTTTAATTTCATATATTTTTTCCTTTCTCCGTTACTTTATTTAATAC